>JACWAI010000077.1 GCA_014874415.1 Nitrososphaerales archaeon | reverse complement strand
TGCATTTGGGGGAGGACGACGACAATGTCGCCTTCCACAGGGGGACGCGGGTCAGGAAGAACCACACCAGCAGGCGGGACGCCTTCGTTTCTGTCGGGGCGCCGTTGGCCGCCGTCTGGGGGAAGGGCGGGATGGAGTTCACTTCAGAGGGGCTCCCGGCGAGAGGGGGAGCGTACACCCCCAGGTGGAAGTTCGACGGAAGGGTGGCGCTGCTGAAGTTCTACCCTTCGATGCCCGCGGCGCTGATAAGAGCGGCGAGGAGAAATGGCGCAAGGGCGCTCGTCATCGAAGGCACTGGGCTGGGCCACGTGAGCGGAGAGATCATTGTAGAGCTCCGGCGCTTCGTGAAGGCGGGGGGGCTTGCGTTCATGACTTCCCAGTGCATCGGGGGGCGGGTCGACCTCAACGTCTACGCGTCAGGCAGGGACCTGATCAAGGCGGGGGTCGTACCGCTAGAAGACATGCTTTCGGAGACGGCTCTAGTAAAGGCCATGTGGGCGCTGGGGAATTCGTCGTCGGCAGCCAAGGCGCTTGACCTGATGAAAGCCGACATCAACGGCGAGGTCACGGCCAGGACGTTCCTCGAGTAACCATGTCGAAGGACCAGTCTTCCTACGACGGCCTTCTCGTCGGCCTCGAGATACACCAGCAGCTCAACTGCAGCACCAAGCTCTTCTGCGCCTGTCCCCCCCTGAAGTCCGAGGTCCTTCCCTACCACTTCGAAAGGAGGCTCAGGCCGGCCCAGAGTGAGACAGGCAGGATAGACCCCGCCGCGGTCTTCGAGTTCTCCAAGGCGAAGTCGAACAGGTACTTCTGGAGCCCCGAATCGTCCTGCCTCGTGGAGGCCGACGAGGAGCCTCCGCACCCCCTGAGCGGCGAGGCGCTAGACGCCGCGCTTCTGACAGCGAAGACACTCGGATCGAACGTAGTCGACGAGGTCCACGTGATGAGAAAGATAGTCATAGACGGGTCGAACACTTCAGGATTCCAGCGGACCGCCGTGGTGGGCCTAGGCGGGTCCTTCAAAGTGGATGGAACGCAGGTCGGGGTCCAGTCGGTGACTATTGAAGAGGACGCGGCGAGGATAATCGGCCAGGACAGTTCGTCGAGGCACTTCGCACTGGACAGGCTGGGGGTCGCCCTGGTGGAGGTCGCGCTCGAGCCTGTAAATGGAGAACCAGAGTTCGTCGGGAAGACAGCGCTCCAACTAGGGAGGATCCTGAGGTCGACTGGGAGGGTCGCCAGGGGACTTGGTACTATACGCCAGGACCTGAACGTCTCCTATAACGGAGGGCGCGTCGTCGAGGTGAAAGGGGTCCAGAAGCTCAACCTGCTCCCGAAGGTGGTCGAATACGAGAGCAAACGCCAGCAGGGTCTTGTCCGGATCGCGGAGAAGATCAGAGGCCGTGGCCTGCGCAAAATACGCTGCGAGGTGAAGGACGTCAGCGCCGAGGCTGCCACTTTGTCGTCGCGTGTCCTGAGGGAAGCGGTCACGAACGGGGGGACGCTAATCGCAATCGTGGCCGCAGGGATCGGGGGTTTGATAGGGTGGGAGCCGCTCCCCGGTGTCAGGCTTGGGAAGGAGCTCGCGGAGGTAGCAAGAGCCAATTCGCTTGGCGGGGTCATCCATTCGGACGAGTTCGGAAGGCAGGGGATCGATAAGGCTGAGGAGACCGCACTCAGAAAGGCGACGGGCTCGAGCGAAGAAGATGCGCTTGTACTGCTAGCAGGGTCGACTGAAACGGTCTCGGCCTGCATCCCGAACGTACTGGCGCGTCTTCAGGCCGCTCCCGAGGGGGTCCCGGCCGAGACGAGAGCCGCCACAGAAGCGGGGGAGACACGTTACATGAGGCCGAGGCCTGGTTCGCAAAGGATGTACCCCGAGACAGACATCCCCGACATCGAGATCGAGTCCGGCCGATTGAAGGCGCTGGTGGAATCTGTTCCAGAGGACTGGGAAACGAAGGTCGAGCGACTCGCAAAGAGGTTCTCCCTGAGTAACGACCTTGCCCTGAAGATCTACGACTCGGAGCTCGAGGACGGCTTCGTCAGTCTCGCCAAGGGCATCAGCCTGGAACCCTCCGTGGTCGCGTCCACCCTGGTAGACCTCCCTCCCCGTCTGGTAAGGGAAGGCGTCCCCGAAGGCTCGCTGACCATCGAAGCGCTCGCCAGCGTGCTCAGGGCAGTCTCAGAGGGCAAGGTCGCAAAGGAGGCGATACCTGCTGTCCTCACAGAGATGGGAAAGAAAGGGGTCAAGGTGGGTGAAGCGACCCTGACCTTGGGGTTGGAGGCCGCCGACGAGGCTAAGGTAAGATCTACCATCGACGCAGTATTGGCAAGGCGGTCAAAGCCAATCAGAGAGAGGGGGGAGGCCGCCTTCTCGGTCTTGATGGGGGAAGCAATGAAAGAGCTCAGGGGAAGGGCGGACGGAGCCATGGTCGGCCGAATCCTGAAGGAGAAACTAGCATCTGAGGCCTAGTGGAATCTTACGTAGGAACCACACGCCCTGCCTAAATCCGTTCAACGACTCCTAGAGAAACGGATGAAGAGGGATCCGGACAGGATCCTCCCTGTCGCCTTGGGAGCCCTTCCTGTGGTGCTTGTCCTTGCGCCTGCCTGGCTGGTGGTGTTCCATTTCAATCCTGTCGTAGGGTCTTCACCGACCATTGGTACCTCTGACCCAGACCTAGGGCTCTCGAGCAGCACAGGTCAATCCTCCATTGGTAGGTCTTCGACTACCTCGCCCTCAGCTGACGCTTCGACCACCTCAAGCAGAAGTTCCTCGGCGAACACGACCAGCTCCTCTAGCGGAGGTTCTCCATTCACGTCTTCCACCAATGCCGGCACGGGGTCGTCGTCCAGTTCCACCTCTTCAAGCACCTATTCGTATTCGACCTCCACCTCTTCCACTTCCTACGCGACTTCCACTACGACCAGTTCGACAAGTTCGTCAACAAGCACGGGGACGTGCATTCCGATAATCGGCTGCGTGTAGCGGTAGCTTCCGCCTGTAAGATTGCTACCGAAGAGAAAAGCGGGCCTCCTAAAAGGCATCACGACATCTATTCTTCGAGGAAGGGGTCAAGCGATTGCGCATGCATGCAGAAAGGGTGCTCCCGTGGGCGCTCGGGGCTGTTCCAGTCTTCATCGTTCTGGCTCTGGCCGGGTTCATCGCCTGGTCCGGCCCCAGCCACGCGACTGCAGCGGCCACGTCGAGCCAGCAGACAGGTCTGATTCCCCAGCTGTTGGGCGGCTCAAGTTCGACGTCCACAAACGAGTCTCCGCCTTCGAGTTCTAGCACGAGCGGAGGGCCCTCAGGGTCCTGTGTGCTCTTGTGCCCCTAAGGGTGGATGGCTCACTTCATGTCTCTGAGAGTCTACGGGCTTTCTAGCGTGTTGCTTTGAAATCTACTGCTTTGGCGACTTCGTTTTCTGTTCCAGGTCTCTGATCCGGGAGTCGACGAAGTCTACCTGGCCGCTGAGGAACCTCCTGTAGGCTCGCAGTAGCTTCACCTGGTCTCCGCCTGTGGCGCCGTCGATGGACTTGATCGTGGTGTTGAATCCCTTTGCCGCTGTTTCGAGAGACGAATCTATCGACTTCGCGACAGCGGGCGCCGCCTTCTCGAGGGCTTTGTGAGTCGACTCCTCCGCCTTCTCAAGCATCTCCTTCACCGACTTCCACGTCTGCTTCGCCTTCTCGGTTACCTGGTCAGAACTCAATATTCTCGCCTATCACCGCGACTGTGGTATTTCTGTAATAAGAATCTACGCTTTCGAGCGTTCGATGGTCCCCCTGGGAGAGACAATCTTCTCATGTCTTTTTATTTGGCGCAATTCAAGGGGGAGTCGGTAGAGGCGTGGCGTCATGAGTCTCCCCTTCGCAGGTGACCTGCATTTCGGGTTGCTGGTAGGGTTCGTCGGCACCCTTGCCATAGCCTCGGTGCTGAACGAGTTCGGGGACGCGATGTTCCAACGGGGGGTTGCCAGACCCTTCTTTTTTGGCAAATACAGGCTCCACCACAGGAGGTTCCTGTTTGTCATCCTCCCCTTCGGGTATGCGCTCCTCTCATCTCTGATCCTCCTCGGGTACGTGCAGATAGTGTGGAACGATTTCTGGACAGGCATGGCGACGACTCTGGCGATTGCCACCGGATGCCTCCTGCTCGACCTGGCGGTCGATTACGCACGTAAGAGTGGCGGGTGGGGTTTCGTCCACCACGAGCTGATCTATCTCGCCGTCCCAGCTTTCGCGTTTTCCAACTTCCTTAGGCTGGCAATCTGAATAGGATGAAGATGGAAGTCATAGGTCGAGGATCATCTCTGCATGTCACAGGGACAGAAAGCATCATTCTCAGCGGAAGTAGCGGGTCGCTATGAACGTGAAGATAAGTGCGTAAACGACCATCGTAACTAGGGCGGTAAGCGGCGCGGCGGCGCCAAAGACCGAAGAAAGCAAAGCCTGAACGGCCGCGCCAGACGGAGAATAGTACATGATCGTCGCCAATGGCCCGCCTACCTGGGCAGGCTGGACCCAGAGACCTGAAAGGAATAGCAAAAGAAAGAACAACAACCCGGTCAGGGCGCTTGCGACCGTCTGTGATGGAGCCAGGCCGCAACAACCAAGCCAAGAGAGAATATCACCGCAATCGAAAGAACGATCGAGAGGGCAAAATATGGAATACCTACTTTAAGTGGCGCGCCGAAGATCAATTCGCTTCCAGAGATGACAATCAGGATTGTAGCTAGGGCAAGCACGAGGTTGAGGGCCAGTTGAGCCCCGAGTAGCTCGAGGGAGGCTCCGGGGTCGTTGAGACTCTTCGCAGCCATCCCATCTCCCGGTTCTTCACCAGGGTGACAGGCAAGGAAGAGATTCCGAGAGAAATAAACCCAATGACCATTATTGTTGGAACCCAAAGATCCAAGACCGTATAGCCTGTACCGGCGACGTTCCCTGGGTTTGCTATCCCAATGAGGCCGAACACTATGAGCAAGATGATTGGAAGACCGATTCCCATTCCAATTCCTATCGGCTCCCGGAGGGCGAGCTTTCCCTCTACTTTGAGGAGTTCGGAGAATTGGTCTCGTGATTCCTTCTTCTTGGATTCGCTCGGGGGCGAGGTCATGCTTGGACCCCTCCTGGAGCGCCGGCTGCGTCGTCCCTGGTCAGCTTCACGAACGCATCGTCGAGGTTGCCTCCTCTCGCTTCTATATCGGAGACGTGCACCCCAATCCTCGCGAGCGCGTCGATGACAGACGCCGCTAGATCGCCGGTACCTGTGACAGCGATGTATCTTTCTTTTCTCTCGACCTCAACGACACCTGATATGGCATACAGAGTCTTGTCGTCAACTGGTTGCGAAGGAACGAATCGCACCCTGTTCCCTCCAGCCAGCGCGGCAGTCGCTTCAGGAGTGTCCAACACCGCGAGTCTACCATGGTTGATCAGGGCGAGGCGGTCGCACAGTCTCTCAGCTTCATCCATGAAGTGCGTAACGAGTATCACGGTTACACCTCAGTCTCTGACGCTCTCTATGAGAGCCCACGTCTCGCGCCTAGCCTCCGGGTCGAGCCCAGTGGTCAGCTCGTCAAGTATGGCAATCTTCGGGTCTCCCACCAAGGCGAGCACTATCGAAAGCTTCTGCTTTTGACCACCAGACAGTTTCTTGAATGAAGAGTTCTTGATGTTCCAGAGTCCAAGTGTCTCGAGCAGGTTTTTCGGGTCAACTGGGTTCGGATAGAAAGAGGCGAAGAGTTCCACCGCTTCACCCACCTTGAGGCGCGGAGGCATCGAGCTCTCCTGCAGCTGAATGCCGAGAAACTCCCTTATCCTGTTCCTGTCCTTATGGGGAGAGAGCCCGTTGACGCTGATTGAGCCCGAATCCGGCGTGCGTAGCCCCGAGATGCATTCCACTGTGGTGGTCTTGCCTGCACCATTAGGTCCTATGATTCCAAATATCTCGCCCTCCTTTACCGAGAAGGATACGTCATTGACGGCGACGAAATCCCCGTACCGTTTTTCAAGATGTTGAACAGTAATCACATGCTCAGGGTCTGCCTGCGAGCCATTGATTGAATCACTGACTGAGGACTTTGAGGTCATTCGATCACTTCAGTGGACTAGCGCTCGCCACGAGGCAAACTCGCGCCTTGCCGGATTTAACGATGACGTGGGATTGATGCTTCGACTCCGAGTGCCGGAACGGCGACTCTAGAAGCTTTCCTTTATGGTCTGGAAAGCGACGCATGTCTGCGTCTTCTCGATTCCCTTCATCATTCTCAGCCTGTCGACGACCAGTGTTCCAATCTCCTCCACGGAGCCTGCCCTCACCTTGAGCATGATGTCCCACTCGCCTGAAATCACAACCACCTCGTAGACCCCAGGAATCTTTGACATTTGCTCCGCGAGGCTGTGCTGGGATGTGTTCTCTCCATTCCTGAAGGAAGCAAGGACGATGGCGGTGACCTGCTTCCCTATCTTGGAATAGTCAGGGATCGCTACGAATCCTCTAATGACGCCCGTGTCAAGGAGCCTCTTCAGTCTCTCCTGAACCGTCGCTCTGGGGATCCCGAGTTCGTTCGATATTTCAACCACCGACTTCCTTCCGTCTTCGATGAGCTCTGTCAGTATCTTCTGGTCCTTGTCGTCTAGCATGTCAGCAGGATGCTGGCAAGATAGAGGATTATATGGTTTACCTCCGACAGAATACCAACAGTCATGTCAGAATGTTCAAGAATACTCACGAAAGTTGACATGGCATGTCCAGTACGGTCGAGTCGGCTGAAGGCTTCGAGATTCTAAAGGGCTGGTACGCCGGCCTCACAGTTGATGCAAGGCCTTTCACAGGGTCCCTGCCAAACCAGATAGGCTCATCATGAGGTCGAAATTGCTCTGGAAGAGGTGGGTCTGCGTGACGCGCCCCACGACTTCTTTCCCTTCCATGATGTAGAGTCGCCTCACATCTTTCTCAATCATCAGGCTCATGGCCTCCCTGATCGAGGCATCCGGGCTTATGGTGATGAGCGGAGAAGACATGATATCCCCAACATTCACCTTGTCTGGTGCCATTCCCTTGCTCACACACTTGCGGATAACATCTCTTTCAGTGACGATTCCTACCGGGAGGTCCCGCCTTGTAACCAGGACTAGAGTTTGGCAATCCGTTCTAGCGCCAGTACCCTGACCTCTCGAGCGGCTTGGTCAGGAGGTCCATTATCCTCCTGGCGTCCAAGTCCTGGTGAGCCATCTTCACCACGAACCTGACCAGGGAGCTCAACACTTCATTCCCGGCTAGCCTGCACCTCGAGCCTATCGTTCTAAGATTGGCTTTGATGTTCCCCATGATCCTCTCGAAGCCAGAGCCGAGCTGCAGGAGGACGTAGGCGAAGAAGACCATAGCAATGTGGCGCCTGACGCCCTTAATCTTCCTCACCTGGTAGTCCTCCAGCCCAAGGCTCTGCTTCGCGTCTCGATGGAAACACTCTATGGGCCAGCGCATCGCCAGGGTCTGGAGTATCTTCTTCGATTCCCAGTACCTCATGTTCGTGACGTAGAAGGAGGGCGGCCCTTCCCTGTCGTCGAGCCCTTCGTTCTTGTAGGAGACCACGAGCATCACCTTCTGCCCGTCGAGATGCTTCATCCTCACGGAGGTGCAGAACGCGTAGAACGTCTTCTTCTCCCCGAGGATGGCCGTCTTGACCTCGACAGGCTCGAAGCTCTCCCTCGGTACGGTCTTGGCCCACTCGGACAGGTTGGTCTCGGTCCTGCTGTCGTCGGAGAGGACGATGCGGTCCCCTTTCTCCTCGGAGACGTAGGCCTCAATCCCCTTCTCCTTGAGGAAGGATGTGAGCTCTTCGCTCATGTACCAGGAGTCGAAGACGACGACGTCGATGGGGAGCTCATACCTCACGGCCTTCTCCACGAGTTCCTTCGCTATCTCGACCTTGGTCCTGAACTCCTTCTTCCTGTCCTGAGGGAGGTCCTTCCTCTTGACGTACAGGTCGAAGTCGAGCGGGACGTGGAATTTGCCGGCGATGTAGTGGGTGCTGACGACGTTGTGGGCCAAGATGGACTTGTTCTGGGAGTGGTCCCAGAACCATCCTACTCCCTCCATCTCCTCCCCTGTCTTCTCGAGGAAGGTGTCGTCGATGACAAGGGTGCCGTGCTTGATCCCCTGCTTCTCGATTTCGTCCTTCACGATCTGGATCATGGCGCGGTGAAACTCATCGTCCTTCCACGTCGAGTCAGTGAGGAAGTGGTTCATCGAGGCCTGGTTCCTGTACTCGACGAAGGACCTGTTTATGGACGAGACGTTCTTCCTCTCCGGCAGGACTATCAGGCCCGCGAGGTACCTCATCGCGTTCTCGACCTGCCTCCAGTCGCCGAAGGCCGACTCGAGGTAGACTTTCGACTCCCTCACGAAGGAGGGATACTCGGTTATGGGTA
>JACWAI010000009.1 GCA_014874415.1 Nitrososphaerales archaeon | reverse complement strand
TCGCTCATTCCCATAAGGTGGCCGCCGAAGGCGATGGACCAGAGCAGTGTGGGATACACGACCATCCTCTCCATTCCGCCAGGGCCAAGGCCAAGGTAGTCTCCACCGATGTATAGCACGAGAGCGATTAGGGTCATGAGTCCGAGTATGATCGAGAAGTAGAGCATGGGTTTCCTCTGGAATCTAGCTGTGACCAGAGCAGAGAGCCCTGCGAATAGGAAGACGATTAGAGAGAAGATGCTGTGCCATATCCCCGTTGTTTCGGGGAAGAGACCCACTCCTAGGGCACCCACCCCTGCCAAGGCTATCATAATGGTAGCAGGCTTCCAATGATAGGCCCGTTGGAGGAAGTACGCCCCAACGATTATCAGAAGGCCCAGGATTGCGATGGAGCTGTCGAAAAGGTATCCGGACGGGACGGACGTGCACGTTGTCCGGCAGTTCGCTCCAAGGTCGCTCACGTAGTTGTTGGCGACGCTGTAGACGTATCCGGTGGTGTTTCCCGAACCTGAGGTGTTCAGTGTTCCGTTGGTCGTGTAGTATATCTCTGATAAGATTAGGCTGATGCTGAACTGGATGCCCCCCACGAAGATGGCAACGCCTGCCTTCGAGGCGTTTGAAAGCGCCATTGCGGGTGCATCCACTTGGTCATGCTAAAAGCATGAGCCCCGTTGGACGGTCGTCTCGCAGTCAGAACCGTTAAAATCGACTGGGGCGACCCAAGAGGCGTGCTGAAGGTCCTCGTGCTTTCCCCGATGCCGGAGGGCCTGATTAGGCTCTTCTTCGCTGAGAGCCTCGAGAAACACCAGATTGAAGCTGATTTCATGACTGTAAACGAGCCAGGGTCAGAGAGGTTGATGCGGGAGCTTCGAGGAGCCGATATCGTAATAGGGGATTACACGTTCAAGGTCCCCATTACGGCGGAGATGGTCGACTCGATGACCAAGGTCAAACTCATCGCGCAGCCGTCAACGGGGTACGACCACATCGACCTGGCGGCATGCAGAAAGAAGGGCATACCAGTCACGAACATTGGAGGGGCAAACGCTGTTTCGGTCGCGGAGCATACTCTTGCTCTGGCGCTCATGCTGCTCAAGCGGATAGGCTACGCCCACAGGCGGATCACCGAAGGGACCTGGGCGCAGGAAGAGCTCCTGAACATCGCTGCTGAAGTTCAGGGGAAGACCTGGGGGATAATAGGCCTCGGCAGGATCGGACGAGAAGTTGCCTGGAGGGCGAAGGCGATGGGAGCCAACACCGTGTACACGGACATCGCGCGCCTCCCTGAAGAGGAGGAGGTGAAACTGGGCGTCGGATTCCTGCAGCTACAGAGGCTGCTCGCAGAGAGCGACGTCGTGAGCATCCATGTTCCGCTCACTGAGAGGACTCGTGGCATGGTGGGGGAGAAGGAGCTCAGGCTCATGAAGTCGTATGCGGTCTTCATCAATGTCTCGCGCGGGGAGCTGACCGACGAGGCGGCGCTGGCAAGAGCCGTAACTCAAGGGTGGATCGGGGGGGCAGGGGTCGATGTCTTCACCTCGGAGCCAATCATCGATGGCAACCCTCTGCTTGCGGCAGCCAGGGAGGGCGCGAACGTCGTCCTGACCCCCCACATCGCAGGTGCCACCACCGACGCCAGGCTTCGGATAATACAGACAACCGTCGACAATGTGGTCAGGATAGCATTAGGGAGGCCGCCGGTCAACGTCGTGAACCCATGAAAGTATCCGAGCTCCTGGTCCGCTCTCTGGAATCCTACGGCGTGACAAGGGCGTACGGACTGGTCGGGACTTCCGTGCTCGATC
>JACWAI010000076.1 GCA_014874415.1 Nitrososphaerales archaeon | reverse complement strand
TGCAGGCTCGAATCCCGGCCGGGGCAATCAAAGCACGAAATGAACTTTTTTCGTCAAACAGAGGATGTTGTGATCCTTTTAGGGTGGAGCTAGCTTGATATGAACCTACTGAAAGAGGCTACTCCAACTATCAGCGCGATGCCATGAGCGCTTGGTACGAAACCGTCAAAGACTTCCCGCTTACTAGTTGACAAGGTACGGCGACGAGGTCGAAACGCGAGCCTGCCGCTTGACAAGAATCTGACAACTCCTCCAGTCAATAACCTTCATAATCAGAAGCTTCCATTATTGCACCGACTAGCATGGCAGCAGACCTCGGTTCGCTTCACGGCATATTGAAGGACCCCACGAGGAGAAGGATTCTTTCAGCTCTGGGCGAGAGAGGACCGTTGGCATATGTCGAAATCTTGGGCCTTTTGGAGATTGAACATACTGGTAAGCTGAATTACCATCTAAGACATCTTGGAGATCTGGTCTCAAAGGATGAAAGTGGGCGGTACACGCTCACAGAGAAGGGCAGGCTTGCAACCCAGGTCATGGAGAAGTTCCAGCCACCGCCTACTCAGAATGGAGTTGCAACGCTTCATGTTGGCCGCGTGGGTTTGGGGAAACTACTCTTCGTCCTCTCAATCCCGTCGTTTGTCCTGTCACTGATTCCGCTCTCACTAGACTTCCAGACGGCCAACGACCTTGCCTTCTTATCGGGAATAATCACGGTAATGTTTGTGGTCTTTGGAGCGGCTTTGGTCTTGCCCGGTAGCCAAAAAGGGAACGGCCGCCTGTCCGTCCGCCAATCCCTTGGGTATGGGGGCCTCGAATTCGTGCTGATGTTCTTGTACATCCCGGTGTTTCAGTTCATTCCGTTCGCAATTCGTTTTGAGCTCTACGGGCCACCCTACATTGTGTACTTTCTCGCTCTCCCGGGCCTAGTGACTTGGTTTGTCCTCTGGCTCAGGCTCGGAGCGCAGGGAGCATCGGAGCTCCTCAAAGTGCCGCTAGTTGCAACAGTTCTCACTTGGATTGGCTGGCTGTCGTTGGCGGCTGTGATTGTGTTCGGCCTGGGAATTCAGACAAGCTTCTTCTACTCCCGCGAGGACGTTCTCGTTTCTTCCATTCTGATGACGTCTCTACTATTTGTGAGCTTCTTCGCTGCGGAGGCAGCGTACTGGCTAGTTGGCTGGAAAGGTCGCTTACCCGTTTGAAGGGCAGAGTCAGGCCCGTCTTGAGCCGATTCTGTTGGCATCGACATACCCGTTTTCTTTGCGCACCGATGGCACGATTAATCATGCCCGAGTCCCAGCCGCTCAGTGGGCTTTCTTGGTCGCTTGGATGGTCTTCGAAAGGAACTTGCTCGCGTCCAATATTTCCAATAGCACTGGTTTGTCCTCCTTGGTGAAGTGGATGATGACCGAGTCCATCTCCTCGGCATGGTCGATGGGCTCGTCGCTGACCTCGTACATCAGGACATCGTCCTCTGGCTCGTAAGTCACCTTCAATAGCGCCCCCTCCTCGCGGGATACATCGTTATCACTCGCACACTCTCCTCCTTCCTGATAAACACAACCCTGACGACATGGTCATGATCGAGGGTCCTTTCAGCAATCAACCTCCCTCCTACCCCACGAACGACCCTATCGGGTTTGCTAACCGTATTCTCGATCAACTTCTTCGTTACCTCCACTCCATGACTGCGAAGTATCTTCAGCTTCTGAACCGCGTGCTCAGAGAATTCAATGGCCAAGAAACCAAGTTCTAGCCTTGTGAGGAAGGTCTTAACCTCGACGCGAGGTTTGGCTTTGAATAGCCAGGGATGTCCGAAACTATTGAAAATCCGACGGGTGGTGAACGCCTGACCCCCGAGCAATCGCCTAACTATTTTGAAGGTGCTTAAGCCCGCACTTGCAGGTCCGAATCCCGGCCGGGGCAGATTTGTATATGTTCAACAGCTAGAACCACTCGCTCATCGCCGTCATCATTCGTCTCTCGGACTCCAACTCGTCCAATTCCTCGAACCGTTGCCGCCAAGGGCCTCTGACATACAGGGAGTCTATGGCGTTGTCGTAGCCCACAAGTGGCCACATCGATCCCCAAGTCTCGCCTTCTGTCCCCGGAGTGAGGGCAGCGACTAGGAGGACGATGCCGCTAAGGAGGAACAGAAGGAGATTTCCTGCGATTCCGAGACCTGCACTTCCGCCTAGGACGACAAACGGGAGAGGGAGGACGGGAGTCAACATGGAAGCGATGAAAACGATAACGCCCACTTGTGCGACACGCTTCCGGAGATGAAGGGCCAATTCCCCCAGTATCAAATTGGGTCAGCGAGCTTAATTCGCTTTGGTAGAATCTTCTATCCGCATCCCATAGAATGTCACGTTCGGTCCAGCAGAGTACACTTTCGCCCTTCGGAACGGAGCACTTATACGCGTGCCCCAGTCACGGCTGCCGAGTCACACGACCTCGTAAAGGCGGCGCCTCCAGTCCCATAGCGCCTGATCCTTGCTCCAGAGCCTCACGCATTCTCTGCAGTAGCCTGCGCTATTCAGAGGGGCCTCTGCATGACGCCTCCTTAGGTGGCCGCAATTGGCGCAAAGAGCGCCCTTCCCCTTGAGAAAGCCGGAACATACGTGACTTGCCTGGGCCATTTTCATCAGTCGTTTCTTCCGTGTTATATCCGGCAGGTGGCAGATTTCTCTTGCGGAGGAGACTGCCAGAACATTGTACCGTGTAGCATGAGCCTTAACCCAAATCTGGGAAGCCCTCCTGCACGAGAGAGTTCAGGCATGATTCGTAAGCGGTTAATTACGCCAATGTCGCAGAGCCCAACTGTGAAGCCTGCGAAGAGACCCGTGCAAGGGTCCGCCAAGAGCATCACGGAGGCCGAAAAGAAGTCCAAAGGATTCACGGACGAGGAACGAGCCGCGATGAAGGAGCGCGTCCAAGAGCTGAAGGCGGGCGAGGCGGACGGAGAAAGTGCCGTCCTCGCGAAGATTGCCGCGATGAAGGGACAGGATCGCGCCATGGGGGAGCGGATCCACGCCATCATCAAAGCTAGAGCGCCGACCCTCTCGCCGAGACTGTGGTACGGTATGCCCGCGTATGCCAACGAGGACGGCAAGGTGGTCTGCTTCTTCCAACCTGCCGAGAAGTTCAAGACGAGGTACGCGACGTTGGGCTTCAGCGACAAGGCAAACCTCGACGAAGGCACCCTTTGGCCGACCTCTTTCGCGTTGAAGGGGTTGACCACCGCCGAAGAGGCAAGGATCGGCGCGCTCGTGAAAAGAGCCGCCAGCCCCGATAAAGGGTGACCACGGGGCCTGCAGAGCCCCAGTGGTCCCAGGCGAAACACTTCTGTCCTAGACGTTCGACTCCCTGTTCATGGGCCAGGTGGTCGTCGCCCTGATGTCCGCGCTTCCCAGCACGAACTGCGTCACCCTGTTCATTCCTATCCCGCACCCCGAGTGCTTGCACCCCTCGTTCTCCTTGTAGAAGTCGAGGAACCAGGCGAAGTCCTCCAGGCTCCCCCCCCTCTCCTTGAGCAGCCTGTACATCGACGAGTCGAGGAGCCTGCTTACCAGCCTGTCGTACTGGTGCTCCCTCTCCGCGGCCCCGACCGCCTCCCCGCTGAACGGGAGTATGAGGTCGGCGCTGTCTACGATGTTGGGGTTGGCGTCGTTCTCCTTCATGTTGAAGAATTTGATCGCCTTTGGATAGTGGGTGATGAAGAGTGGCTTGCCACCGTAGTAGTGGGTCAGATGCTTCTCATGAGCGCTCTTCAGGTCGTCCCCCCACTTGACGCCGGACCCCGCCAGCACATCCACGGCATCGGTGTAGGTAATGCGCCTGAATGGAGCCCTGACTTCCCTGAGCCTCTCCTTGTCCACCCTCAGCAGCTCGAGGTCCTCTCCTCTCGTCTTCAGCACCTTGTCCACCATCGAGGTTATGGTCCCCTCGATGTGCCCCAGGAGCTCGTCGAAGCCGCCCTTGAACTCGATCTCGACCAAAGTGAACTCGACCAGATGCCTGTCGTCGACGTCGGGCTCTGCCCTGAAGCTAGGGCCCGCGGCCCAGACCTTGCCGAGATACGGTGTCAGGACCTCCAGATATAGCTGTCCAGTCTGGGCCAGATATCTTCGCTCGTCGAAGAAGTTGACCTCGAACATGGTCGCGATGTTCTCGCACGCCCCTGTCGCCCTGGTGATGTGAGGCACGAGTATCTCGCTGAAGCCGTTCGCCTCGAAGTAGCTCCTGGCTCCAGACAGCAACGAAGCTTCGATTCTCGCGATCGCCTGAAGGCGCGGATCCTTGAAGGCCCTGAAACGATTGTATGTTTTCGTCAGGTCGCCGCCGAATACCTCTTCGGGCGACTCGGGCGTTTCAGCTATTTCGGAAGTTTCTAAATGAACCCGCGCTGTTTTGAGTTCAGGTTTCGATATAAGCGTTGGAGTGGTTTTTTAGAGGTTCGCGTTAAAAGCGGCGCAAAGGCGAAAAAGCGGGGTGGACAGCCGTCATCGGTCTTGGAATCGGGCTTCTTGGCCTACGTGGTCCATAAGCACAGGGCGACAGCGCTTTACTACGACTTCAGGCTCGAGATAGGAGACGTCATGCCCTCTTGGTCGGTCCCGAAAGGACCCACCCTAGACCCGGGGGTGAGGAGGCTGGCCATGCCCACCGGCCCGCACGACCTGGAATACAGGAAGTTCGAAGGCAACATAGAGCAGGGTTACGGCGCCGGGACCGTGATGATCTGGGACGAGGGGAAGTACACCCCGGAGATAGAAATCGCCAAAGGGACGAGGAAGCAGGTGACTTCCAGGGACGAGGCTGAAGAGGTAGCCTCGGAGGGACTGAGAGGCGGGAACCTGAAGTTCGCCCTCTTCGGCAAGAAGCTACAGGGCTCCTTCGCCCTTGTCAGGACAAAGGGACTTGGAAAGACCAAAGAGGCGTGGCTGCTAATCAAGCACAGAGATGATTATTGTCGTTCAGGATACGACGCCAGGGACTACGACTTCTCTGCTGCCTCGAACCGCAACCTGGCTGAAATAGCCGAAGGCTAATCCGTTCGTCCTTATTCCAAGCGACACTAGTGAATTTTTTAAGGCGCGGCTTTCATTCAGGGACCCTCCCGACATGGCGAGATTCGTGCTCGTTTCAGACACCACCCTGGCCCGCAACTACAGGAGCGTCCCCCTCCTCGACTTCCTCGCCAGCGCTCCGACAAGCGCCCTCCCTGGCTCTATCTACAGCTTCCTGAAGGGACCTCCCCCGCCGTCGGAAGACGGGAAGGCGGTCTTCGCCCCCTACGCCATCAGGAAGCTGGAGGCATCAGTCCTCAAGCGTCACGAAAGGGGCGAAGTCGTGGTGGCCCACGAGGACCACATAGCAGAGTTCGTTGATGACGACACAGAGCTTATCGGGGTGTCGACCATGGACCCCCTCGGCCTGGGGCCGCTCACCATGTCCTATGCCGTATTCTTCGACACAACCGCCCCCGCCTATGTGCAGAGAGAGTTCGAGTCCCTCCTGGCCCGCGTCAACAGGGCGAGGGCGGGGAAGAAGGCGAAGCTCATCGTAGGAGGTCCTGGCGTCTGGGAGCTGACTGTCCACCCCGATGTGCTCGAGAAGAACAGGATCGACTACGCCTACCAGGGCGAAGCCGACGACATAGTCTCTGACCTCTTCCGCTACGTGGTCGAGGACGGAGGGGAGAATACCGAGTTCTTCAGAGGCTTCCAGACCTTCGACGGGTCGTTCCACAAAGAATGGAAGGCGAGCTCCAAGTTCATCAGCCGGTATCAGTTCTCGAAACAGTTCCCCAAGCTCGAGGACATCCCGGACATAGTCAACCCTTCCGTTAAGGGCATGGTGGAGGTCATGCGCGGGTGCGGCATAGGGTGCGACTTCTGCGAAGTCACCTTGAGGCCACTCCGATACTATCCTCCGGAGAAGGTGAGACGGGAGCTCGAGGTCAACATAAGGGCAGGGATGGGCAACGCCTGGCTGCACAGCGACGAGATATTCGCCTACGAGCACGGGAGGAACTTCGAGCCTAACCAGGAGGCCATCTCGGCCTTGTTCTCGGCAGTGATAGCGACCTCCGGCGTCGACCAGACCAATCCCACCCACGGAAGAATCTCGATACCGGCCGCGTACCCAGAGTTCATCCGCAAGCTGTCAAGAATCATGAGGGCGGGGCCGGACAACTGGATCGGTCTTCAGATCGGAATCGAGACCGGGAGCGACCGGCTCGCTTCGGTGCACATGCCCAACAAGACCCTGCCGCTGCATGTCGGGCCGGACGGGAGCTGGGGGGAAATAGTATGGCGAGGGACCTACGTCCTGAACAAATACTATTGGCGCCCCGCTTTCACCGTGCAGGTGGGGCAGGATGGGGAGACGCCCGAGGACAACTGGGAGACAGTCGCCCTGATCAACCGCATGAGCGCATCCGCCCTTGACGACGGCCGGCCCTTCGAGTTCACCGTGACCCCCATGCAGAACGTCCCCCTGGGGCTCCTCAAGAGCAGGGACTTCTCCTCGGTCAAGCTCAACAGGTCTCAGTTGGCGGTGTACTACGCATCCTATAGGCATCTCGCCAAGATCGCCAGGAGGGACGCCACCAGCGCCTCAGCCGAGCAGAACCCCTTGACCAAGTACGTCACCGGGGGAATGATGGCGCTCGGTGCGTGGGCCATGCTCCGCGTGGTAAAGAACCGCTGCCTCAGGGGAGGCCTGGACCTCGAGAGGGCATCGCGTCACGGCCTTGAGAGAGCTCCCTTGCAAGCGCCGATGATCAGGCGGTAGAAGCCATCTCCCCATCGGCAATCGAATAACCCCTGTTCGGACTCGCCAACGGTTTTAAGGGTGCGGGCTTGCGCCAAACCAGCGATTGGCGCTTCCTCCCTTCAACAACTATGTCACACAATCCAGGGCGCGCGTGAAGGGGAAAAAGAACACCCCCAAGGCAGAGTTCCTCCCCCTGCTTGCGCGTGCGAAGTCCGCCTTGGATGGATCAGGATTCGGCTCGATGAAGGCGGACCTGAATGGGGTCGTCGTCGAGCTTTCGACCAACAGCGCGCATCAGGCTGGTTTCTGGTCGCACAACTGGTGGAAGGCGGAGGCTTTGGCTCCTCCCAAGGCGAGAATCTATTCCGCCATAGGAGTCGAAGGCATCGAGCCCTCGGCCTATTACTGTCCCGAACTCCGGGAAGCGCTCTTCCTCAACACGGAGTATTATGGCCAGTGCAAGTCTTGGGCCCTTGGCATGGCAGCGGCCGTCCTTGAAAAGGAGGCGAACACCCTTTCGATTCACGGCGCCACCGCTCTTTACAAGGGCAAAGGGGTGGTAATCGTCGCCCCCACGGGCACGGGCAAGACCACGCAGTCGTTCAAGATTTTCATGGACCCCGATGGGAAGATATGTGGGGATGACTGGGCATACGTTCGTTTCCCATCCGGTGCCACGGCAAAGAGCTCTCCGCTGGTGGCCAGACAGCCGGAGAGGTCCCTCTACATGAGGTCCGAATCGCAGAAGGAGCAGGGCTGGCTCGGCGAGGTGTTCGACAGGTCAATGAACGAGAACGTCACCACTCGGAAAGAAGACTGCGAGTACACCGAGGGTGATGTTGGCTGTTCCCTTACAGGCAAGAAATGCGTATTCAACGAAGGGAGGCACCAGTGCTATTACTCCTTCGGGAACTCCAGGGCGCTTGTCAGGAGAGACGACATCCTCGGGTCGGAAAAGGTCGTAGACGAGGTGCCCATCAACCTGGTGGTGCTCCTCCGCAGGGACGACCACAGCCCCGCGGAAGCAAAGCTCACCCCGGACCAGTCGATCAGCATCCTGCAGAGGGGGGAGTACATGGTGTTGCCCGGAGCGGGACCAAAGGAACAGTGGGGGTCGATATCCTACGAGCCGTGGTACAATCCATACCTCCTCGAGCCTGACAACGCCCGTCAGGCCACTTTCTTCAGGTCGATGTTCGAGGACTGGAAGGTTCCCTGCATGATCCTGAACACAGGCGTGGAAGGAATACAGCAGAGCCATGAGAGGATAGTTGCAGCCCTTGGCTCCGTGTGACGGTCGGGTCAAATTCAGTCCGATAGCCAACATCTAATTATGCAGGAGCGGCCGGCTTCTGCAGATTGTTCGTAGTCGAGTTCATCACGCTCTTGCTCCTCATTTCTATATTTGCTGGGGTCTTCGGCTCGCTGGTTGGCCTGGGAGGCGGGGTCGTCATCATCCCAGTCCTCACTATACTTCTCGGGGTCGACATACACTTCGCCATCGGGGCGAGCATCGTGGCGATAATCGGCACGTCCAGCGGGGCGGCCTCCACCTACGTCAAAGATAAGGTGACGAACCTCCGCGTGGGCATGTTCCTCGAGCTCGGCAGCACTTCTGGCGCCATCATCGGTGCTGCTCTGGCGGCATACACGGGCTCCGCGTCCCTCGAACTGATCTTCGGCTTAATCCTTCTCGCCACCCTTGTGCCAACGCTGATGAAAATAGGCGAGGAGATACCGAAGAACCCTGAGCTTAAGGGGCTTTCAAAGCGGCTAGGCCTGACCGGGACCTACGTCGAGAAAGACGGGTCGCTGATGAAGTACAACTCGGAGAAGCCTGTGGAAGGACTGGCGGGAACATGGGTCGCCGGGATCCTCTCAGGGCTGCTCGGCATCGGGGGAGGCGCATTCAAGGTCCTTTCGATGGACCTGGCCATGAAGCTGCCTATGAAGGTCTCTACCACGACTTCCAACTTCATGATCGGGGTTACGGCCGCCGCCAGCGCCGGGATCTACTTTGCCAGGGGGGACGTAGACCCTCTCATAGTGGCGCCAGTCGCCCTGGGCATACTGATAGGAGCGGCCATCGGGGCTCGCCTCCTCATCCGTTCCCGCAATGTCACCATAAGGAAGGCATTCGCTGTCGTCCTGGCAGTCGCTGCAGTCGAGATGATACTGAGCTCCCTGGGGGTCTCCGTATGAACCTGAAAGACCCTGAAGAGATGAACGTCATTATCGGCAAGGTCCTCAGATACGGAGTCATCCTGTCAGCAACTGTTGTGATCCTTGGGACGATCGGGCTTGCGATTTCACAGGGGTCATCCGATACGTCGGGCTTCCTCAATTACAATCCGAATACTGTCCCCCACGATGGCCTCGACGTGAGCCTTGGAGGGCTTTTCAACGGCCTTGTTTCTTATTCTCCGTTCTCGTGGATTGAGCTTGGGGTCATACTCCTTATCGCCACCCCGGTCGCACGTGTCACGATCTCCGTGCTCCTGTTCGGTGCCGAGAGGGACAGGCTCTACGTTGTGATTACCGGGGTGGTGCTGACTCTTTTGCTGTTCAGCATGCTCGTCACCCCATTCATCCCGGGGTTTCACGCGTGAGAACCGGGGTTCGCTCAAATGTATTTAGGCCGCTGTTGAATGGCTGTTTCGTTGCACAAGAAAGCGGTCTTCTTCGACTTGGGCGGCACCCTCCTAATCATGAGGCGCGACAGGATATTCCGCAGGGTCCTACAGGAAGAAGGGCGAGAGGTTCCTCTCGAAAGAATCCACTCCGCCTATCTCGCCGCGGAGCCGTGGTGGCTCTCCTACTATGGGCAGCAGGTCCTGACACCGGAGCAGACGAGCGATGCATATCGCCATCTTGACCAGAAGGTGTTCTCTTCGCTCTTCCCCGATCAGAGCGAATCCGAGGCGTTGAGGGTCTCGAGGCTTGTCCGAAAGCGTTGGCCCGAGCTCGAATCCGAAATCCCCCTCGCCCTCTACCCAGACGCCGAGCCGACACTGGCCCGTCTGGCTGGAGATGGTTATTCGCTTGGGCTGATCTCTAACGCCCCTGCCGACACCGGACGGGCGGTCGAGACCCTCGGGCTCTTGAAGTACCTCGACCCCGTGGTGATTTCTGGGGTCGTAGGTTACACCAAACCGCACCCAGAGATCTTCAGGATAGCGCTGAAGGGTGCCGGGGTCAACGCGGACGAAGCGGTGCATGTCGGGGACCTCTACGAGGCGGACGTCGTCGGCGCCAGAAACGCGGGCATCTTGGGCATACTCATCGACAGGGACGGCTCTCACCCTGAATCGGATTGCCCTCGGATCAAGTCGCTCTCTGAAATCTACACGCACCTCCAATAGATGGGGCCCGCTACTTCGACACCGGGCGGTAGCTGGCGCAAAGCATCCCGTAGTAGGTAGGCACCTGGTAGGACACCAGCTCGCCCCTCATAGGAGTGACTGAAATGGCCCCCACTAGCATGGCCATCTGCCAGAGGCTGTCCGGCCGGGCGCCCTCGACGAAGTCGGGGTCCAGTTTCATAATCTCTTTGAGCCTGTCCCTCTTGATCGCATCCACCACAATTCGGTCGTACTCCGCTGCTCTCTTGTCGAACCCGTAAGGGCCGCTCTTCTTGTGCCTGTGCGCCTGATCCGAGCTCGCGACGAAGGCGATTCGCTTCTTCTCAGAATTGGCAACTTCTGCGATTATCCTTCCGAACTCGATGTTCTGCCCCAGGGGGATTTCTCTGGAGGGAGTCACTATCGCCACCCGGCTCTTCCGGCGGGCGCCCTTCAGGAGGAACCAGAGCGGTATCATGGTCCCCCAATCCATGGCCATGTCGGAAAGCGGACCCTCGAAGACGCCGTAGTTCGCCGCCACGATTGGGAGCCCTTTCGCCTCCGCCTTTTCGGCCAGTTTCTTAGAAAAGTCGACGTCGCACTTCGCTTTCATCCTGATCTCCCTCCTCCCTTCGACGACCCTCCCGGACGTGAACTCGGCCGTCACCACCCCGATGTGCTTGTGAAGCCTGAGGTTATGGGGGCTCGCGAGCACGATGGTGTCCGGCTTCGCGGCCTTCATCTCCGAGGCGAGCACCCTCATCCCCTTCCTTGTCGGAGAGAAGAGTTGCAGCTTGTTCCCCGCCAGTTCCGGTACTATCTCCCCGCCGTGAGGGGCTATGCATGCATAGACCAGAGGCACAGGTCAGGGAGGGCGGGAGTGCTGATTCAAAAGTTCTTGTCGAGGTAGTGCATTATGCCCATCACGGACGTTCTTACAGAGATCTGGGCGTAGATGGGGAGCTCGTGTGTACCGGCGTCCTTCGAGACTTCCTTCTCCATCTCAGCCGTCGCGTCATCCAGGGACATCTTTCTCTTCCAGAGCGCCTTGACCTGTTCCACCCACCGCTGCACCAACTCGGTCGTCCGGTCGAAGACCCAGTCCACGTCATCCCTCGCGCCAAAATGGGGGACGAGGAGTTCGGTGGGCTTCGCCTGCCTGATTGATTTGATGGTTGCCACGAGTTCGGCCGGGTTGAAGCTTGGCGGAGGCGTGGTCGGTATGAGGGCCTTCATCCCGGGGTAGACGATCCCAACAGCGTCTGCAGTCAGCATCGCCTTCGTCTCATCCAACAACACTGAGATCTGATGGGGTGCATGTCCTGGTGTGTGCATCATTGTGATGCCAAGCCCGTCCCCCAGGTCAAGGTGAGACTCCTCTCCCACTGGAGTGATCCTTTCGGATGGGATCGGCTCGGGGGCGCCGTAGAGACCCATTATTGCCTCCCCGAAGACCTTTGTCGAGCTTTCTATCAGCCTCGTGGGGTCGATGAGGTGAGGAACGCCCCGTTCGTGGGCTATCACCTCGGCGTTCGGCATTTCCCTGAGGAGGCGCCCCGCCGCCCCTGCGTGGTCTAGGTGCACGTGCGTCGGGATAAGGTACCTGACGTCGGATGGCATCACGCCAGCTTCCGCCAGTCCCTTGAGGACGCTTTCAAAGGAGGTGGCATAGCCGCAGTCCACCAGGGTCGGTTTCGGCCCCTTCACCAGGTAGGCTCCTACTGTCCTGGGCTCGCCGAGCGCGTAGGTGTCCAGCATGTAAACCCGGTCTGAGACCTTGGTGACGTACAAACGAGAACTCCTATGCGGACCCTCTCGGGTCCCCGAAATCGAAAGCAAGCAGGGCCGGTGGCGCTGCTCCGAACTTCGACATATCCTCGGCCTTGACCCTCGGCAGGGCGATAAAAAGTTCTCAAGAGGGCGCAGGCCGTCTCGCAACCAGATTCTAGAACATCAGCGAGCCTTGGATGTTCAGAGGCGGGAGGTCCTCGGGGTCCACCCTGAGGTCGACGAGCAAGGGTTTATCCGATTTCCTTTTCAGGAACTCCACCGCGTCACCCATCTTCGAATCCGAATCCACGACCATGCCTTCTGTCCCGAATGCCTCCGCCAGCTTGGCGATGTCCGGGTTCGAGTGTGTCGTCCCGAATACCCTTCCCATCTTCTGTATCTTCTGCCGCATCAGGAGCACCCTGTATGAATTGTCGTTCACAATGACAATCTTGGCTCCTATCTTCTCCCTGACTGCCGTCTCCAGGTCCTGCATGGTCATCATGAACTCCCCGTCCCCCATGACCGCTACCACTTCTCTTTCCGGAAGCACCATCTTGGCCCCAAGCGCTGCCGGGAAGACGAAACCCATCGAACCCATGTTCGTGGCCGCGAGGAAGCACCGGCTTGACCTGACTTTCATGAAAGCGTAGGCGTACAAGACGTGGAGCCCTTGCCCCACTGCAAGAACGGCGTCCCTGGGGAGCACCCGGTCTAGGGCCAGCAAGAAAGCAGCTGGGTTTGCGAAGCTGGACCTGCGCCGTGATTCCGCTTCCTTGAGCAGCGCTTGCCATCCTTTCGCTTCCACCTCGATGACCGCTCGCCAATCCTCATGCATTGCATTGGGGCCGACGTAACGGCTTGCCCTCAGGGCGAAGTCTGCGGCGTCGCACTCCAAGTGCGCGGAGTACGGCACTGGCTTTCTATTCCAGAGCGGATCCAGGTCAGCTACCATAACCTCTCCGCGGGGGGTCAGATTGAACCCGTAGGTCGATACGTCTGACAACCCGCATCCGATGCATAGTACAAGGTCGGCTCGGGCCAGCGCACTGTCCGCGACCCTGTTCCCGCCACCGAATCCTATCCTGCCAAGCGCGAGCGGTCTGTCCTCCGGCACAGCGCCCCTGCCGTTCCCTGTCGACGTAACGGGCACCTCGACCTTGGAGAGGAGCGCCTCCATGGCCTTCGTTCCTGCAGGGGAATTGATCCCCCCTCCCACCACGATCAGGGGCCTCTTCGCCCCGATCAATGCGTCCGCGACCCTCTTCACCTCTTCTTCCGTAGCCAGCTTCGCGGGTTTTGTCGATGCCCTGACAACTTCCTTTCCTGCCTCCTGGCTCCAGACATCCTCGGGAACCTCGACGAAAGTAGGACCGAAAGGCGAAGACGCGGCAAGGGAGTATGCTTCGGCAAAAGTCTTTCCCGCTTCTGACCCTCTCTCGACCCGCCAGGCCTTCTTGACGATGCTCGTCACCATGGACGACTGGGGAACTTCCAGCCAAGAGTCCATCCCGACCATCCTCCTCTTCACCGCGCCGGCGACCAGGAGCATCGGAGATCCGTCCTTCCAGGCGTTGGCCAGGCTGACTATCGAGTTCAGAAAACCGGGGCCGCCGTGGACGATCGCGACCCCCGGTTTTCCGGTCATTCTCCCTTCTGCATCGGCCATGCTTACCGCGACCTGCTCGTGTCGCGTCGAGACGTACCTGATCTTCCCTGAAGACAGGGCGTCCATGAGATCGAGCACGGAAGTCCCGACCAGTCCGTACGCCCTTGTCACGCCGTAGGATTCCAGAGAGCGGACCAGGAGCTCGGATACTTTCATGGGTTCACGACGTTGACCGGCGGCCTCCCTAATGCTA
>JACWAI010000075.1 GCA_014874415.1 Nitrososphaerales archaeon | reverse complement strand
TGAGGGCGGTTCAACGTGACTATCCCGAGCATACCTTCCTTCGAGGTCTGTATCGTCTCGTATCCCATGCGACGAAGGCCGAGCCCCGATTTTGATAAAGGCTCCTGTGTGCTCGTCAGCTTAAAGAAGCGACAGAATCCCGCGTGGGCTGTGGGGGACCGGCACGAGCAGAAGCTCCGCCTTCGCTACGAAGAGACGGACACCATGGGGGTCGTATATTATGCCAAGTTTTTCATTTGGATGGAGGTTGGAAGAGTAGCATTGCTTCGGGACGTCGGATTCGGCTACAAAGAGTGGGTAAGGCACGAAATGGAGTTCCCAGTCGTCCAGGCCCATGCAGACTACAACTCGTCCGCACGCTTCGATGACGAGATTCTGGTCAAGACGCGGATCGCTTCAATCGGTAACAGCAGCATGAGGTTCGAGAATGAGATCTACAAGCTTCCAGAAAAGACGTTGCTTGCGACAGGCCACACCGTCCACGTGCTGACCTTGAAAGGGGGAAAGAAGATGACCTTCTCTCCTGAGCTGAAATCGAAGCTCACTTCGTCTTAGTGGCGCCTGGCGATCCCCATTCGTAGAACCCCTTTCCGCTCTTTCGTCCCATCATCCCTGCGCGCACCATCTCTCTCATCAGCGGGCTTGCTCGATATTTCGAGTCTTGGAATTCATTCATGAACACCTGCGTGATGTTCAAGGTTGTATCTAGCCCGACGTAGTCAAGAAGCTGCAGGGGACCCATCGGCCAGTTGAGGCCGAGCTTCACCGCCTTGTCGATGTCCTCGGGTTCTGCCACCCCTTCCTGGACCAAGAAGACCGCCTCGTTGAGCGCCGGAACAAGTATCCTGTTAACGATGAACCCCGGGGAGTCCTTCTTGCAAAGCACCGTCTCCTTCCCCAGCTTCGCCGAGATGTCCCTGACCCTGTTGACTGTCTCGTCCGAAGTCTTGTTCCCCCTTATGATCTCGACAAGGGGCATGAGTTGCGGCGGGTTGAAGAAGTGCATCCCGCACACGTTTTCTGGCCTCTTGGTCACCGACGCGAGGAGCGTTATGCTGATGGAGGAGGTGTTGGACGCTAAAATCGCGTCCCTATCCGATAGATCGGATACCCTTCGATATAGGTCCAGCTTCAACTTGGGATCTTCCGTAGCCGCCTCGATGACAAGGGAGCTCCCCTTCAACGCCTCTGCGAGGTCGAGTGTGGGGTGGACCCTCTTCAGTGCGGCGTCTGCCTGGTCCTTCGTCAGCTTCCCTTTCTCGACGAACTTGGCGACGCTGGAGTTGATCATCTTCATCCCGCTGTCGACGAATCTTTGTTCGACATCCAGTAACGACACTTCGAATCCTCCCACCTGAGAGGCGACCTGAGCGATGCCATGGCCCATCAGTCCGGCCCCGAGTACCGTCAATTTCCCTGAGCTGCTGTTCATGCGCCCGCACGCAGTCGCGTTCGTTTTAACCGTTGATGGTTGCTCATGCGTTAGTTCGTGACAGCCGCTCGCAGCGAACGGCTTGGGTCTTTATATTCGGGCCGATAGATTCGAGGACGGTGAGCCCAAACAAGGAAGTCGCAGAGAGGTACCTGGACAGCTTGAGCAGGGGGGATCGTCCGGGACTGCTTTCTCGCTTGACGGAAGAAGTAGAGAGAGTAGAGTGGGCCGACGGATTTCCCAACTCGGGAGTCCCACTGCGAGGGAAGGCCGCTTTCAATCAGAGCATAGATGAACCCCCAGGCGGGTGGCCCCTCCCAATCGAGATCATCCGGATGACGGAGGAAAACAACGTTGTGGTCGCGGAGACCACGGTTCGGGTAGCCCTGAAGGAGGGCGGTTTCCTAAGGCTCAGGGCTTGCGACATCCTCGAGGTGGAGAACGGCAAAATAAAACGGCTGAATTCATTCACGGCCGAGGTCAAGAATCCCGCGTAGATGAGGGACTTGGCCACTAAACGAGAAGGCTAGGTCATTGAGGCCTGTGCACAATTATTAGCCCCCTGAGAACGCTTCATCGCATCCGCGAAAGGATAAGAAGACAACTCCCGAAAGTCCCATCTGGGCCGGGGTGGCAGAGTGGTTAATGCGCGGGCCTTGAGTCCAACAAAAGAGAGCCCGTGACCTTCGGGTCGCGTGGGTCCGAATCCTACCCCCGGCGCCTAACTTCGAAACCCTGTCAGTTCTCGCGCCATCTCATCCTGAATGAAACAAGGATGAGCATCAACATGGTCGAAGCCAACAGGACCACGAACCCGGACACAGGGGATATCGAATACCCCAGCCCTATCGTCCCCTGAAACAGTGCTGAAGCTTCGGTGGTAGGTATGATCTCGGCGAAGGGCACTAGGAACTTCGGTAGCACGTTCACGGAATAGTATACCGGAGGGAGCACTGAAAGTAGGGTCGTGATGAATCCGTTGATTATGAACGCGTTCTGGGTGTTGGGGGCGTAGGCTGAGAAGAAGAACCCCAAACTAGTGGTGGTGACCCACAGGAGCAGAACGACGCCCAAGGAGGCCGCAAGCGACACCACCGAGGCGCCCTGCCCGGCCATCAGGCCGAAGAGCACTATCAGCGCCGGGGCGCCGAAGATGAGCTCTGAAAGCGCCACCCCGAACATGTAGACCAGCGGTGATACAGGCGACGCAACGACGATGTCCTGGAACCTATTCTGGATCTTGTATGACGCCAGATCGGTCCCGACGAACAGCCCGAGCTCCGTCGTGACCATGGTCAGGGCTCCGGCGAGGCCGTAGGGGAGGGCAGATCCGTTGCTCGCTACGAACAGGATGAAGAGGAGGGTGAAGGGGGTTGAGAATACGAATGCGATGAAAAGGGGGTTCCTGATCATGGGTGTGAACCCCAGGTAGTACATTATCGCCCAGAGCGATCGGAGCCTCTTCCTAGCGCTCATCCTCTTCCTCCTTCTCGGCCTCTCCCACTATGTCGACGAAGACGTCGTCCAGGGTCACGGGGCTCAACGCCACCCTCGCCCCTCTTGCCACCGCCTCATCTCCCAGGTCCTTCGCGCCATTCTCGTCGGTCAGGACCCGGAATCTTCCAGCAATGGACACGGCATGCCCATACTTGCCCAGTTCCGACTGGTTGAACTTGTCATAGACGTCGACCCTCGTCGTCCTTTGCGTCACCGAGGCCCTAACGCTCTGGGGAGTCCCGGCCGCGACGACCTTCCCCCTACTGACTATCACCAGGTTGTCTGAAAGCGCCTCGGCCTCGTCCATGTAATGGGTTGTCAGGATTATCGTCTTCCCGTCCTTCTTGAGCCGCGTGAGCTGGTCCCACACCCTGCGGCGGTTCACAGGGTCGAGCCCTATGCTAGGCTCGTCGAGGAAGATCAGTTCGGCGTCCGTCCGAAGGGCCATGGCCACTATCACCCTCTGCTTGAGCCCCCCCGAGAGCCAGTCAGAATTCACGTCGGCGACTTCGGTCAACTCGAGGTCGTCGAGGGCCTCCTGGGCGCGCCGCTTCGCCTCCTCTTTCGGCAACCCCCTCATCCTGAGGTTGAGTAGGACGTGGTCCCGCGGGGTGAGCGGGTAAATCGTCTCAGCCTCCTGGGGGGTGATGGCAATCTTCTCTCTCAGCTGCTTCGCCTCCCTTACTGCGTCCAGCCCGAGCACTTCGACGCTCCCTGACGTGGGCATGAGCTGGGTGCTGGCGATCCTGAGGAATGTGGTCTTGCCCGCGCCGTTCCTCCCCAGCATCGTGAAGATCTGGCCCGAATCGATTTCCAGGTCAAGGGAGTCAAGCGCTGGTTGCTTCGACTTCCTGTACACCTTCGTCAACTGAACGGCTCTAAGCGCCTTCATGCCAGGTCCCTAACAACAAAGCCCTGTTTCTGGCCGATTATTACTTGTCTCGCTGCGTTGTTCGGCGAAGCTGGCGACCGCCGAGGAACGGGCTAGGCTAGTTCAGGCGAATCCGTTCTCAGAGGCAATCAGGCGGAGAGCGCCAACCATTTCGGCAGAGTCGTTAGGGGACTCACACCTGACGAGCCTCACTCCCCTTTCTCTTGCCCAGTTCAAGCACTCCACATCTATGTCGAAGAGGATTTCGAGGTGGTCCGAGACGAAGCCTATGGGGGCCACTATGAACCCCTTCGCCCCTCCTTCGTAAAGGCTCTGCAGGTGGTCGACTATGTCCGGCCCGAGCCACGGCTCCCCTGTGTTGCTCTGGCTCTGGAAAGTGAAGCTCCGGTCCTTCCAACCGGCCTCTTTGGCGATGAGCCCTGACGTTTCCAGGAGTTGGTCCTTGTACGGGTCCCCCTCCCTCAAGATCCGCTCTGGGAGGCTGTGCGCGGAGAAGACGAGGGAAGCGCCAGGTCCTGCCGCAGTAGCGGCTTTCCTCACCCGTCCCGCCCACATCGCAATCAGCTTGGGGTTCCTGTGCCAAGACCTCACGAAGGTAACCCTGACGGGGCTCCCGAGCGCTGCATTCGCCTCCGACACTGCCTTCTCGTACCCTCCGATGCTGATGGCGGAATAGTGCGGCGCCAGGGGGATACAAAGCAATTCAGTTATCCCATCCTTGACGGCCTGACCGAAGACGTCGCCTATGAACGGGGGCGAATGCTTCATCCCAGCGTAGACCTTCACGGCATTCCCCGGTCGGGATAATGCCTCTTCCAATCCGCTGGCCTGTCTCTTCGTTATCTCGAGCAGCGGTGAAGAACCTCCGATCGCCCTGTACCTCCCGACCAGATCCTCGAGCTGATCAGGCGAAGGCTTCCTCCCTCCTCTTATGTGGGTAAGGTATGCCTCGACCTGGTCCAGCGACGTCGGGCCTCCATAGGCCATGAGCATGATTCCCTTCATCTAGCGTTTCTCCCTTCGTGCACCCTCCTGACGATCTTCTTCAGGTTCTCGGGGGAGGTCTCTTTCATCACGCCGTGTCCCAGGTTGAAAATGTGCCCCTTTCTCCCTGCTGCCTGTTTCATTATCTCCATGACTCCTTTGTCCATCGCGAGCCCGCCCACCGCCGCCAAGGCCGGGTCTAGGTTCCCCTGGACCGCCATGGTGTTCCCCGTCCTTTCCCACACTGAATCTATCGGGACCCTCCAGTCGACGCTGATGACGTCACAACCGGTCGAGGCGAACTGTTCGATGAGGGAGGACGAGTCGGCGCAAAAATGGATCGTCGGGACGGGTCCCCGGATAGCGCTGAATATCTGCCCGGTGTAGTCCTTCGCATACGCATCGTAGTCGCCAGGGGACAGGCATCCGGCCCAGCTGTCAAAAAGCTGGACGGCGCCGACTCCGCTCTTGATCTGCGCCTGGAGGTAGCGAACAATGAGTTTGGTGAGCTTTCCCATCAGCACCTCCCAGGCCTCGGGCTCGGAGTACATCATTCGCTTTGTCTTCTGGAAATCCCTGCTCGGCGCTCCTTCTATAAGGTAGCTCGCGATGGTGAAGGGCGCCCCCGAAAATCCGATGAGCGGCGTTCCGTTCAGCTTTCCGACGGCTCTCCTTATCGTCTCAAGTACATACGATACGTGCTCTTCGGGGTCGAATTCCCCCAGTGCCTCCACCTCCCTTGAAGTCCTAACGGGGTTCTCAATCACAGGCCCCAGGTTCTCTTCTATCTTGAATTTCACCCCTATACCTTCCAGCGGGAGCATTATGTCGGCGAATAGCACAGCCGCGTCCACCCCGAGCTGCCTCACCGGGTCGACCGTCACCTCCGACGCCAGCTCCGGGTCCTTCGCTATCTCCAGTATCCCTTTACCTGTCCTCAGCTCCCTGTAGCTCGGAAGGTATCTACCCGCTTGGCGCATGAACCACACAGGAGTATGGTCCACGCCCCGTCTGTTGCAGGCGTCGACGAAGGTGCTCTCCAAGTCGCCTAGCTCTGCCTCCTCATGGAAACAGCCGCCAGATTAACGGTCATCGCAATGTCGGCGGATGTGTGGGCCGATGAAACGAACAGGGTCTCGAACGCGGAGGGGGGGAGATAAATTCCTCCCTTCAGCATGCCCCAGAAGAATCTGCCGTAAGCCTTCGTGTCCGCCTCCTTGGCGTCCTTGAAATTCGTCACAGGGCGGGATGAGAAGAAGACACCGACCATCGACCCCACCCTGTTGACGACCAGGGGGGGTCCTATGCGACCAGCCACGGAGACCAAGCCCTCTTCGAGGTCACGCGAAGTCCGTTCTAGCCTTCCATATGTCTTCACGTTCAGCAACCTGAGCGTCGCTATGCCCGCCGCCATCGCCACGGGGTTGCCCGACAAGGTTCCCGCCTGGTAGACAGGCCCCTCGGGAGAGACCAGGCTCATTATGTCCTTCCTTCCTCCGTAGGCTCCAACCGGAAAGCCACCCCCGATTATCTTCCCAAGCGTGGTAATGTCAGGCTTGATCCCGTAGAGCGCCTGCGCCCCTCCCATTCCCACCCTGAACCCAGTTATGACCTCATCAAAAATCAATAGCGAGCCGCTGTCACTGCACGCCCTCCTCAACGCGTCAAGGAATCCTTTCGCCGGGGGCACGACTCCCATATTCCCAGCCACAGGCTCTACTATGGCCGCCGCTATCTCGTCCCCTTCCTTCTTGAACTCGGACTCCACCGCTCCGGCGTCGTTGAAGGGCAGGGTCACCGAGTCCGCGATCTCCCCCGAAGTGACGCCGGCTGACGCGGGGAGGTCGAGGGTAGCCATCCCTGAACCCGCCTTGGTCAAGAAGGGGTCGGCGTGGCCGTGGTAGCAACCCTCGAACTTGACCACCTTCGCCCTCTTGGTGAATCCCCTCGCCAGGCGCAGGGCGGACATCGTCGCTTCGGTTCCCGAGTTCACGAACCTGATCTTCTCGATTGAGCTTACAGACCTACAAATCAGCTCGGCGAGGGTTACCTCTTCCCTCGAGGGGGCGCCGAACGAAGAGCCCTTTCTGGTCCGTCTCTCGACGCCTCGAACGACGCTTGGCTGGGCATGGCCGTGTATCAGGGCGCCCCAGGAGCAGACGTAATCTGTGTACCTGTTGCCGTCCTCGTCCCAGACGTGCGCCCCCTTCCCCTTGGTGAAGAACAGCGGGGTCCCGCCGACCGACTTGAACGCTCGTACCGGGCTCGAGACACCTCCAACCATTACCTTCGACGCTCTCCTGTAGAGGGCAGCTGATTTGACGCGCCCCATGCTTCTAACCTAGAAGCTTGACCATCGTTGACGGGTCGACTGCGGCGCAGGTGAAAATCGGCGTCTCTCTTTCGGTGTACTTGCTTGCGTCCGACGACCGCAGCTCCTCCACGAGGTCGAGGAACTCCCCTGGGCTGTCCCCTTCGAAGGCGAGCACGAACTCTTGGTCGTCGAGGCCGAAAGAATATCCTGTGTTGATCTTGATCGAAGGGTACTTGTGACCTATCTTGAAGTGCTCGGCCATGATCCTCTGCCGTTCGACGAAGGGTACCTTGTACCACTCGCGCTTCTTCACGAGAGGATATACGAAGGCGTACTTCGCGCCGTGCGGTCTTCCTTCGGTTTCAGCCCTCTCCTGGCCCGCGCGTCTGTGCGAGCCGATGTACTTCGATTTCCTTGTCATTGCAAGGAATGAGTAGACCACGTCGAGCTTCCTTCCAAGACCTGTGGAAAGCAATTCGGAGACGAACTCCTGGACAGGCTGAAGGTCGTCGGCTATGATCCAGATCATGAAATCCACGTCCCCCCGGGTCGCGACCAGGCTGTAGCATCGGAGGCTGAGCCTCTTCGAATACCTTTCGAGGACGCCGAGGAATTCCCCTGACCCCCGCTGCTTCTCGTCCTCCTGAAGCGACCTCCAATCTCGGTCCGTTTTGAAGAAGACATAGCGCATGAACTTCCTCGCGCCCGCCTCCCTTGCGGCTTGCTCCGTAGCAGGCTCCTCCATTACCATCCCTCCTTCAGCCATCGCGCCGCTTCTTCAGCGAAGTATGTGATGATCAAATCTGATCCTGCCCTCCTGATCCCGGTGAGAATCTCTTGGACAGCCGCCTTCTCGTCGAGCCATCCGTTCTGGGCTGCAGCCTTCACCATCGAATATTCGCCGCTGACGTTGTAGGCCGCGAGAGGGAGGTCGAACCTCTTCCTTGCCCTGGAGATGACATCGAGGTAGGCGAGCGCTGGCTTGACCATGACGATGTCAGCACCCTCCTTGACGTCCTGTTCGATCTCTCTCATGGCTTCGCGGACGTTTTCGGGCTGCATCTGGTAGCTCCTCCTGTCCCCGAACGAGGGCGCCGACCCAGCGGCGGACCTGAATGGCTTGTAGAACGCGGAAGCGTGCTTTGCCGAGTATCCCATCACTATCGTGTCGTCGAGCCCAGCCTCTTCGAGCCCAGCCCTGATCGCAAGAACCTGGCCGTCCATCATTGCGCTGGGGGCGACTACGTCGGCTCCCGCCTTTGCGTATTCCAAGGCGGCCCTCGCGAGGAGGGGCAGCGTCCTATCGTTGTCTACTATTTTGCCTGAGAGCACTCCACAGTGGCCGTGAGATGTGTATTCGCACAGGCAGACGTCTGCCATGATGACGAGTTCTTGGAAGCTAGAGCGGAGGGACCTGATTGCACGGGGGATGACGCCGTCTTTCGAGTATGCTCCGGTCCCCGAGTCGTCTTTCGCTGCCGGTACACCGAAGAGGAGCACGCTCCGGATCCCCAGTCCAGTCAACCTCTCCAGGTATGCCGGAAGCCTGTCAACGGTGTATCGTGAAACCCCGGGCATGCCCTCGACGTCCTCGACCAAGCCTGTGCCTTCGATTACGAACACGGGCGCCACGAGCATGTCCGTGTGGAGACGGGTCTCATTCAGGATTCTCCTGATGGCATCTGTCCTCCGCAGGCGCCTCCCTCTGCTCTCGAGCCTGAGCTTCTGCTGCTCAAGCACAGGTGGCCACCTCCCTGACCTTCTCGACGAGCCCGTCGACCGTATGAACCTCGGATGAGACCACGTTCCTGAACCCTTCGGCTCGCGCGGCCTCGGCTGTGACAGGTCCGATGCAGACCGCGGTCGACTTCGAAGCGACCGCCGCGAATGCTTCTTGATCGACCCTGTCCTTGAACCCCCTCACTTCCGAAGGGCTGGCGAAGATGACGATGCGGGCATTGGATAGGTGTCCCGGTTTCTCGACTCCGGGAGCGTGCCTGGTCCTGTAGATTGCAATGTCTGTGACCTCGAATCCTCGTCCTTCGAGGTCGGAAGCAAGGGACTCCTCCCCGATGTCAGCCCTGAGCAGGAGCACCCTCTTTCCGAACTCGCTCGGGATCCCCTCGGCCAAGGCGGAAGCGAGGAAGACGTCTGGCACGAAATCGGCACGCAGCCCGTTGGCGGCGAGAGCATCGGCGGTCTTCGAGCCTATTGCGGCCATCCTTGGTTTCGTGGGATTGACCTTGACCGCCAGCTCTTTTGAGCGCTTCGCAAATGCGGCGACCCCCCTTGGAGACGTGAAGACAACCCAGTCGTAATCGTGCATCTCTTTGATCGCGTCGTCGACTGCGGTTCGGTCAGTGGGCTCTCCGAACACGATGGTCTCCACTCCGACGGAGGCGATCCCCAGCTTCGAGAGTCGAGACTGGACCTCTGCGTTCCCTTCTCTGGACCTTGCTACGACTATCTTCCCAGTCAATGCGCGAGCCCCCTCAAGATCCGCCGCCCGCCCGCCTCTTCTACCATGGCTGCCAGGCTTCTGCCCAGTGCTACCGCCTCTCCGGGAGGACCCGCCGCCTCAGCCCTTGCCATCTCGTTCCCGGCGGGGTCCGCGACCATCCCAATCGCGCGCAGCGTACCGGACTGAATGGCAGCGAACGCGCCCAGGGGAACGTTGCAGTCTCCTCCCAGAGCCGCTGCGAAGGCCCGCTCGCATTCGCTTGAAGCCCTGGTCGGCGGGTCGTCAATCTTCTCCAGCAGGGCTCGGGTCTGCAGGTCATCCTTCCTTGCTTCGACGGCCATGGTCCCCTGGCAGACTGCTGGCACGATCTCGTCAGTCCCGAATGTTTGGCTAATCCTGGAACCGAGCCCCAGCCTCTGCAGGCCAGCGGCCGCCAGCACGATCCCCGACAGGTCTCCCCCCTCCAGTCTCTCCAGCCTGGTGCCTATGTTCCCGTGAAGTTCGACAACTTTGATGTCTGGCCTCAACCTCAGCAGCTGAGCCTGCCTCCTGACGCTTGACGTCCCCACCTTGTCTCCGCCGTGGAGGCTTTGGATGGACCCTCCGGACTTCGAGACGAACGCGTCCCTGGCATCCCCCCTTTCCGGGGTCGCCGCTATGGTCAGCCTCGGGTCCAGTTCCGAAGGCAGGTCTTTCATGCTGTGCACAACTGCATCCACCTTGCCCTCGGCAAGGTTCTTGTCCAAATCCCCGGTGAATGCGGACTTCCCGTCGACATCCTTCAGCCTGTCATGCGGGAGCGTGTCTCCCATTGTCCGGATGGCTACCGGCACGGCCTGAAGGCCCGGATGGACATGCCTCAGCCTTTCGATGACGAGGTTCGTCTGTGCCAGCGCCAGTGGGCTACCTCGCGTGCCAAGGAGAAGCCTAGTTTTCAGAGCGGTCGCCCAATCCGAAAATTGCCCCCAGGAGCTCGAGCTTATCGTCCTCGTCCAGCTTGCGATTCTCTCTCCGAGCGAAATCTGCAGGCCTGGCCATCAGCTTGCTCACTATTCTCCTCCCCATGGCGTCCAGGATGCGGGCCTCTCTCGCGCTCTTGGGCTGCAGCTTGCCGCGAGCCCTCTCGAGCTCTTCCTCTCTCACTTCGTTGGCCCACGCGTAGAGGTTTGCCAGGGTAGACGACAGCCTGGTCTGGACTAGCCAGTCGTAGAACTCGGAAGCTTCCTGGGAGATTGTTAATTCGGCCTCTTTGAGCTGGGGGAGTGTTTTCGGGGGCCGGGCAATCTTTGCCAGGTCGTCGAGGTTGATCAGGTGAACATTGGGAAGCTCCCTGACCGATGGCGACACGTTTCTCGGCATTCCCAGGTCCACCACCACCCGCTTCTTCCTTCCCCTCAGGTCGGACTTCAGGACGAGCGGGTGCTTTGCCGTCGTCGCGGCTATCAGAACGTCGCACCTGGAAGCGGTGCGCCCTATGTCCCCGTAGCTGATCGCTTCGCCTCCCTCGAATCCCCCGAGGGCCCTCCTCCTCGAAGCCACGTAGACCTTCCTGGCTCTCCCCTTCAGCCTCCTGGCCGCAAGCTGGATCATCTTTCCGCTTCCGATGAGCATTGCATCGAAGCGGCCGGGCATCAGGCGGTCCACGGCGTCAACCGCGAGGGTGCTCAGGGATGCCTCGCCCGAGCCCAGGCCGTATTTTGACCTGACCTTGGACCCTGCCCTGGTCGCCCTGTCGAAGAGAGGAGACAAGATGCCCTTCGCGTTCCCCCTTTTCCTAGCTTCGATGCCCGCTCCCCGAACCTGAGAGAGGACCTGAGGCTCTCCTATCACGACCGAGTCGAGTCCGGCTGCCACCATGAAGAGGTGGCGCGCAGCCTCCACCCCTATCAATGGAGAGAACGCCGAGTCCGCCCGGAGTCCGGTCTGGCTCCGTACAGCCTCAAGGAACTCAGTATAAGTCGCGTCGGGAGAAGGGGTCGCGAGATATACCTCGAACCTGTTGCAGGTCGACAGGACTGCGAATTCCTTAGGCTGACCGAGCGAGGCAGTCAGGCGTCCGACATCCAGAGATTTCAGCTTCTCTCGGAAGGCGAGGTCTGACGTCCGGTACGAAGTCTCGATGGCAAGCAGTTGGACGGAGACGCGGCGCTCTCCCGCCGACTGGACCTCGTGCAAGCTCCCTTCCTGCGCCACGGTCTTCAGGCCCAACCATCCCCTAGGCCGGAATGTATGGGCACGCCGGATCGCTCTGGAACGCGTCATTGTACTCTGCGTAAGCCCTTGATCTCGACCCCCCGCAGATGTTCCCATAATCGCATATCCTGCAGTTTCCCTCTAGCTTCGAAGGGTCCCTCAGTCCCACGAGGGTCGGGTGGGAGGTGTAGATGTCCACCAGGCTTTCTTTGGTGACGTTCCCCAAAGATACGGGGAGAAATCCGCTCGGATAGACCTCGCCGTCGTGACCCACGAAGATCACCCCTTTCCCGTCTCCGGTCGCGTTGAGCCTCAGGGCCGGGGCCCCGGAGGGTTCCCCTTCCAGTTCGCGCAGCCTCCCTGCGAGGTGAGCATACAGTCTTCCCTTCGGCGCGCCCATCCCCTTCTGGCGCTGCATGTACACACGCCTGAACTGCGGCCCTTCGGAGGTCCTCACGGGGATCCCGTATCGGGTAGCCTCGTACAGAAAGTGCATCACCTCTTCGCATTCCGCTGGCCCAGGGTCTTCGAGGCTGGCTCCGCGCCCGGTCTTCACCAAGAAGAACACCTCCCAGGCGACAGCGCCCGCTTCCTTGACGATGTGGAAAATATCTGCTAGCTCCCAGATGTTGCTTTTCATGACGGTGGTGTTGACCTGCATGCGCAGGCCCAGAGACTTCGCGTCCCGGACGGCCCTGATGGTGGCGGCCCATGTACCTGGGACGCCCCTCAATGCGTCGTGCGTCTCAGGGGTAGCCCCGTCCAGACTCACCGATGCGATGTCCACGTCCAGCTCCTTCATCCGCCTGAGCGCATCGACCGTGAGCAGGGGGGTGACGCTGGCGGCCACGGCCACGTAGATCCCCTTCCCCTTCGCATATTCGATGAGGTCCATCGCATCCTGCCGCATGAGCGGGTCGCCTCCAGTCAAAAGCAGTGCAGGATATGGCTCTCCGAACTCCCTCACCTGGTCGATCAAACGTAGCCCCGTTTGGTGGTCTAGCTCTCCGGGTAGGCTCCTCCTTATCGCCCTGGCCCGGCAGTGCCTGCACGCAAGCAGGCAAGACTTCGTCGTCTCCCAGCATACGAAGATGGGTTTCTTGGAGAAGTCGATACTTTGAGTCCAAGGGGGCTGCATTGCAAGGTGCGAGGCATTGAAAGTCTATTTAACGTTTGATATAATTCCTAAAATTAGGAAACGTCTTTTCTTGGGGAATCGTCTTCAAGGTCTTTCCAGATAGAAATGAATTTGCACCAGTTTCCAAACTTTGGGACGTTAATCAATTCACCACTTCGCGAGTTTATTCGGGGAGATTCTTATAAGGCCAAAAGATTTCGCGAGGTTTGAGGTTCTAATTGGTTCGGAAAGCGCTGATCATGGGAGCGGCCGGACGGGATTTCCATGATTTCTTGGTCTACTTCAAGGACAACGAAGACTTTCAGGTGGTTGCCTTTACAGCCACCCAGATACCGTACATTTCAAACCGCACGTTTCCTGCTTCAGTAGCGGGCCGTCTGTATCCTGAAGGCATCCCGATATACCCTGAAGAGAAGCTCGGGGAGCTGATTCAATCTCACGACGTCACAGACGTCTATTTCGCCTACAGCGACGTCTCTGGCGGCTATGTGATGAGGCTCGCCTCCCTAGCCCAATCGAAGGGCGCCAGCTTCCACCTCCTGGGACCAAGAGACACGATGCTGAGGTCGTCCAAGCCCGTTGTTGCCGTGGTCGCCGACAGGACGGGCGCCGGAAAGAGCACCATAAGCCGCATGGTTGTCGACATACTGCTGAAGATGGGCCTGAAGCCCGTGGTCGTGAGGCACCCGATGCCATACGGTGACCTCTCCGTCACCGTCCAGAGGTTCCAGACCCACGACGACCTCGACAGGTATCATGCGACCATCGAAGAGAGGGAGGAGTATGAGGGGCACATCGACAAGGGGATAGTGGTCTACGCCGGCGTCGACTACGGCGCCATCCTGGAGCAGGCCGAGAAGGAGGGGGACGTTGTGATATGGGACGGCGGCAACAACGACTTCAGTTTCTACCTCCCGGACCTGACAATAACTGTCGTGGACCCGATGAGGCCGGGGGACGAGTCGAGGTATTACCCAGGAGAGACGAACGTCAGGCTGGCCGACGCCATCGTCGTCAACAAAGTGAACGTGGCTTCGCGGAAGACGGTAGAGGAGGTCGTGCGGGCGTGCCGGGCGCTCAACCCGGATGCGCTGGTGGTCAAGACGAACTCGGCCGCGACCCTGGACAAGCCCGAGCTTGTCAGGAGGAAGAGGGTGCTCGTGGTTGAGGATGGGCCTTCCGTGACCCACGGCGGGCTATCCGAGGGTGCGGGGGCAGATGCCGCCCGGAGCGTGAAGGCGATGCTGGTCGACCCTAGAAGCAAGGCAGTAGGATCGATCAGGAAAGCTTACCAGCGCTTCCCGAAGCTCGGCAAGGTGATCCCGGCGCTGGGATACAGCGACGCCCAGCTCAAGGAGCTCGAGCGAAGCATCAACGGGGTGGCTTGCGACGCCGTAGTCCTCGGCACGCCTTCTGACCTGACGAGGATGATACACATCGTCAAGCCCGTCGCGCGCGTGCAGTTCGAGGCGTCGGAGGTCGGGGGCCACAAGCTCGAGAGCCTTATCCGGTCCAACTCCCGGTTGAAGGCGTCAGCCAAGCCCGCCTAGAATCAGTTCCACTGGACCCAATCCACTCGGGGAGCCAGGGGCTTGTGCGCCATCGCGAACGCCTCCACCACGTCCCTGGCTGTTATGATCCCCACCCCGTCCCCTTCGAGGGCGAGCGGAAGGCGCTTGAACCTGTGGAGGGCCATGATCCCCGCCACCTCTCTCCCGAAGATCCCCGGCTCGGCTGTCACCACCGGGCTGGAGGCGACCTCCTTCACCGGTGTCCCGAGGCTCTTCTTCGGGGCCAGGACCCTCTTTACGAGGTCCCTCTCGGTGAATATTCCGGTCCATTTCCCATCCTCGCTGACCAGGGCGCTCCCCGTCTTCTTCCCGTCCATCAACCTGACGACTGCGTCGACGGGGGCCTCAGGCGGCGCTGTCACCATCCTCGTCGAGATCACTTTTAGAATCGAGAAGTCGGTTTCGATGCCCCGGATTATGCGCACAATGTCTGTTGGGGTCACTATCCCGACAAGCTCAGCCCCTTCGAACACCATAAGCCTGCTCTTCTTCTCCACCATGGCGGCGGCGGTCTCCTCCAATGTGAGAGTGGAGACGATGGAAGGGAATTTCGGAGACGCCACCTCGGAGATGATGGTGGCGTATGGGTCCTTCCCCTTGGCAAGCACCCTGCTCAGCAGGTCTCTTTCTGTGAACACGCCGCACGGCCCTAGGCTGTCCTTCACCACCACGCTCCCTATGTCGTGTTCCGCCATTCGCTTGATGGCCTCTTCCACCCTCGATTCGACCGGGACTGTGACCACTCCTTTGCCCATGAACTCCTTGGCGAGCGGTCCGGCATGCCTCTGCAACTCTTGTCTCGTCAGAAGAGCCGTGTCGGAGTATTAAATGGCGAGCACAATTCCCACTCTTGAGAAACCGAATACGGGCCCCCTCCGTCCCAGGTGCCAAACGTGAGAATCGTGCACCCGGTTTATCAAGACCATCCTGAGGCGCGGTCTTGAAAGGCATGGGAGCGCTCCTCTCACCGACCCACGTCAACAAGAGATCCGAGATCGCTCGGCTCATCGACCACACCCTCCTGAAACCCGTCGCTACCTTCTCCGACGTTGACGTGCTCTGTGAAGAGGCGACGAAGTATGGCTTTTGGAGCGCCTGCGTCAACCCGAGCAACGTGAAACAGGCGGCCCGCAGACTCGCCGGGAGCAGTACCATCGTTTGCTCCGTCGTAAGCTTCCCATTTGGGTCGAGCACCACCGAGCTGAAGCTGATGGAGGCGAGGACAGCCATCGCCGATGGGGCCAGGGAGATAGACATGGTATCCAACATAGGCGCCCTGAAGTCCGGGGACACAGGCGCTTTCTTCGCTGACGTCAACGAGTTGGCGGCCCTCTGCGGCAGGTCTGACACGCTCCTGAAGGTCATCCTCGAATGCTGCTATCTCACCGACGAGGAGAAGGTGAGAGGGGCTCTGCTTGCAGAGCAGGCAGGGGCGGACTTCGTCAAGACTTCGACCGGCTTCGGCGGAGGAGGGGCCACGGTTGCTGACGTGTCGCTGCTCAGGAGGACGCTGGCGAACAGGACGGGAGTAAAGGCGGCGGGAGGGATCGGCACCCTCGCTAAAGCATTGGAGATGGTAAGGGCCGGGGCAGACAGGATAGGCACAAGCTCAGGGGCGAGGATAGTGGAGGAGCTTCCTCAGTAACTGCCAGCTTGATCGGCTCAGAACTCCAGCTCCCTGCCGCTCCGGCCGTCTATCAGGACCTGCCTGTGCTTCCTCCGCACGACAAGCTCGACCCTGAAGACAGGGTAGAGGAACGTCTCGAAGCTCTCCACGTCCGCCCCTTCCCAGAGCCCCTTCACCGCGTCCCTCACATCAGATTCCTTCAGCTTCGGCGCGACGACCCTGCCACCCTCAGTGCTGATTTCGCCCAGTTCGAGTGGTGAGAGCTCCGACGGCTCCCCGGGGAGGTCGGTGAGCCGCCTGAACAGCTTCCTTTTCCGGACCTCGATGGTCCTTACTAGCCTCCTGTCGTTGAGGAAGTTGAGGACCCTCGAGACAGTGGACTTCGACTCACCAAGGGCGCTCGCCACGTCGAGCGCGCTCGTGTCGCTGTCGGGCTTCACCTCCCTCAGGACCTCGACCTGAAGCGTCGTCAGTCCAAGGAGCTTCTCGAATCCCCTGACCACCTCGAGCCCGCGGTTGATGGAAACCTCCTTTCCTGTGGCGCCGTCGAGGTAGGCGTACACGGTCTCGAACCTCCGCTTCAGCAGCCCCCGCCTCTTCCTCACCCCCAGCTGGATGAGCGTCCGAAACTGGGGGGTTACCCCCGTGACTGTCTCCCTTGGCCCGAATATTCCGAAACTGCGCTCTCTCCTGACCATGGCAGGCAGGTCATCAGTCTTGATTGAAGGGGCCAGGCCCAACGCCACTTTCCGCAAAGAGGGGCCGGGTTGTTCCTCTGATCTTCCTGGTACCACTGGCATCTCCTTCTGGTCCATGGGACCCACGTATTTCTTCACTACCCTCTTGGCAAGGGAAGGCGTCACCCCCCCGGGCTTCGTGACGCGCTCCCTTATCGTGACCAGAGAAGGGGCAGGGGCGAACCCCCCCATGGCGAAGAACTGCCCCGCGTTCAGGGTCGTCAGCTCCTTGGGGAGCCCCTTGCTCGGGAAGAACTGTGCCACAGACTGCAGGTCGTTCTGTATGATGAGCTTCCCGATCAGCTGGTTCCCGCACTGGCTGAGCACGTTCTTGTCCACCAGGGAGGGCCGCTGCGAGCATATCATCAGCCCCATCCCCCTCTTCCTCCCCCTCCTCGCAACTTCTGCGAATATGGGGACCCGCTCACCATACTGAGGCACGAACTTGTCCGCCTCCTCCACGACGACGAGGTAAGGCATCCTCCTCTCAGTCAGGGTCTCGTAGAGGGCGGTGATGAAAGCGGCCACCTTCTCCTTGGGGTCGGTCAGGTCGGAGACGTCGAGTATGAGAGGAGATATGTCGGGTGCCTGTCTTGCCAGGTCCCTCAGGTCCAAGTTCTCCCAAGAGAGGTCGCTGTCCCTCTCCTCCCCTACCCAGATCGCCTCGAACTTCTCCTTCAGACCAGTGTGCTCCCCTTCCGTATCGACGATGGCGAAGGGAACCTCGTTCCTGCACAGCTCTTCGCAAAGGACGCCGACCGTGTAGCTCTTCCCGCTCCCGCTGCTTCCAAGCACGCAGGTCCTCCCCGTAACCACCAGGTTCGCGTCTATGACGAAGGGCCCCGACTTGGTGGTCCCGACTACGAGCTGCGACAACGTGACGTCTGGGGTTTCAGACATACTTCCAGCAAGGGGAGCATTTCAACAGGGTAAAATTGTTGCGGGTCAAGTCAGCTGCCTGCCTCCATATCTTCCTGCAACTCATATAAGACGTGCACAGAAAAGCTCAAGTCCCCTGCAAGTGAGACGGCGCATGCAGGTGCGGAGCTAGTATTCATGGCTGATAGCCTCCAGGACAGGTACGCCCCCAACAGCGTCTGCTTCGGCTGCGGTCCCAAGAACAGGCTGGGCCTCCAGCTCAAGAGCTTCCCGTTCGGGGAAGCCGTCGTGGCGGACTGGAAGCCGAAGCCTCACCACGTTGCGTTCGGGAACATCGGGAGCGGGGGTATAATCTCTGTCTTGATGGACTGCCAGGGAAACTGGGCCGCTACCTACGGGCTCATGAAATCGAGAAGGTCGCCCTCTGCCCCCGGCACGGTCACCTCGGAATATACGGTGAAGTTCCTGAAGCCCTCCCCCATCGACAAGCCGTGGCAGGTGAGCGCCTGGGCGACGAAGATCGAGGGCGACAGGGTGAGCGCCGCAGGAGAGCTCAAAGTGGGAGGGGTCGTGACGGCAACGATGTCGGGGCTCTTTGTCGCAGTCAAGGAATCGCACCCCGCCTTCCATCGGTGGCAATAGCAGGCGTTACCTTGGAGCAGGATGCGAACATGACCGGGTCCCCCGGGACGATCAAGGAGCTTGCCGAATCCTACCGCTCGGGGTCTGCGAGCCCGGTGTCCACTATCAGGGCGTCCCTCGCCAAGATCGAGCGGCTAGGCCGGAAGTTCAACTGTTTCATCACCGTCCTGAACGACTCGGCGTTGGCGTCAGCAGAAGCATCTGAGGAAAGGTACAGGAAGGGGACGCCTCTTGGCCCCCTCGACGGGGTCCCTGTCGCGGTCAAAGACGTCTTCTACGTACAAGGTGTCAGATGTACGGCAGGCTCGAAGATACTCGCCGACAACATCGCGGGATACGACGCGACAGTCGTTCGGAAGTTGAAGGACGCGGGGGCCGTGCTCGTGGGGACTACCAACATGCACGAATTCGCCGCTGGGGTGACGAGCGACAACCCTCACTACGGTCCTGTCCTCAATCCCTGGGACACGACCCGAGTCGCAGGGGGTTCGAGCGGGGGATCGGCCGTGGCTGTGGCCACTGGAATGGCCGAGGGGGCGCTTGGGACAGACACGGCAGGGTCAGTAAGGATCCCAGCCGCACTCTGCGGGGTCCTTGGGTTCAAGCCGACCTACGGGAGAGTGAGCAGGCTCGGGGTGGTGCCATTGGCCGCATCTCTGGACACCGTTGGCGTCCTATCGTTGAGCGCCTGGGACGCGGCGGCTATGCTGGGCGTCATTTCCGGCCATGACCAGACAGACATGACAACGGTCGACGAGCCAGTCCCTGATTACGTAGAATCCCTCTCCACGCCTTTCAACGGGGCGAGGGTCGGGATCGTCCGCCAATATTTTCACGAAGACATAGACCCAATGGTGGAAGAGAACTCCGCAGCCTTTGCCTCGCGTCTGCGCGAAATAGGATGCGTAGTAGAAGAGGCGGACTTGGCCGGAATCCAGGAAGTCTATGACCGGTGGCTCGTCATCAGGAGGGCAGAAGCCACGGCGTTCCACGAAAGGTGGCTCAGAACAGCACCCGAGCTGTACGGAGAAGACGTCAGGTCCCTCCTGGAACTGGGAAAGAACGTCCTGGCGGTGGACTACGTCAACGCCCTAAACGCCAGGCCCTCGACAATCGAAGGTTGGTCCGAACTCATGAGGCGTTTCGATTTTCTTGTCGCTCCTGTGACCTCCATCCCCGCGCCGAAGGTTGGCCAGTCCAAGACGATGATCCAAGGCAAGGAGGTCGCTGTCTACTCCGCCCTCAATCGGCTGACTCTGCCTTTCAACTACGTCGGCTTCCCCTCGGTCTCGATCCCTTCGGGAATCGTGGACGGGCTCCCCCTGGGGGTCCAGGTCGCTGGAAGACTCTTCGACGAGGCAGCCCTGCTACGCCTTGTGCACGCCTACGAGGGCAGGTTCGGCCCTTACCCGCCCCCTTCCCTCCACGAATGATGAACGCCGACTGCTTAATATCCGCCCCGAAGCGGGCGAAAGAGCGGTTAGCAATTTGAAGCCAGGATGGGGGATTGGGACCATTGTAGCGATTCTCTTATCTCTCGCCGTCGGACTCCTTGGGATTAACGGGATCAACTTCGCGGGCACGGTCTCGCTGATGCTCCTGCTCGTGGGGCTCTGGACCTTGGTCGCCGCCTTCGTGATAGTCGACATGAAGGACAGGAGCTTCTATATGGGATGGGGTGTCGTCGTTGCCGCACTATCTCTTTTCGACTTCATCTCGTTCAACTATGCTGTCGCTCTTATCTTGATTGCCATCGTGGTTCTAATCTTGATCAACGTCTACCTGGGCAAGACCCCAAAGCTGTACAGCGCTGCGACCACCCCGGCCCCGGCAGGCGGAGGGGCTCCAGCGGCGACAGCCGTCTGATCAGAGCATGGCTCGAGGGGAGGTCGTCGACCTCGTCGATGAACACGACGCCATCATCGGTTCGGCTACACTCGGAGAATGTGTCGAAAGGGGTCTCTTGCACCGGGCTGTGGCCGTCCAAGTGATCCGCAGCGACGGGGCGTTCCTAATGCAGCAGCGGAGCAAGAAGGACAGCTGGCATCCGGGGCTATGGACGATTTCTAGCACCGGGCATGTCAGGAGAGGAGAGGCCTATCATGCCGCTGCAGCGCGGGAGCTGAAGGAGGAACTCGGGATTTCAGCGGACCTTGCCTTTGTGACCAGGCGTCCCCTTCAGCCGATCGAGTCAGGAGGATGGATAGAACGAGAGTGGGTGAGCTTCTACATCGCACGGACAGACCAGCTTTGCGTCATCGACCCTGTGGAGCTCGAAGGGGTCATGGAAGTGACCGAGCCGGACCTGCGCCGGATGATGGACGGGGGTTCGATGACCCCCGACGCCGTCATTCTGTTGAGAGCGTACCTCGAGGGTGGCGCCAAGAGCGAACCGGCCCCCTGATGGTTTATACGCGGGTCGAACCTTCTTCACGACATGGACGCCCTCGCCGACTTGGTGGCCAAACTGACGGGGAGCGCCAGGGCCATCGTAATCTCAGAGAAGGAGGTCGACCTTAGGCCGCAATCCCCGGACAACAGGATCTTCCTCTTGATGATAGGCGAAGGCTCCCTGGCAGCCGGAGGACGTGGAGGGGGCTTCGGGGAGAGGAAGGTGGTCGGCGTGTCATGCTTCGAACTGAGGTCTGGTTCCTGGGGCATTCTCTTCAGAGCGGACGAAGACAAGCTCGAGGGATACGACGTGCCCCACTACGTCTCCAGGCTCCCCATCACAATGGCAGACGGGACCGAGTCGATGGGCTACGGCGTGGTCGAACCAGAACTCGTCGCCGAAATGTCGAGGAAGTCTGGGATTCCCTCCCCTGCTTAAATAGAGTCCTTCTTTGCGGGGCGTCCAATTGAAGGTGCTCGTCACCGGGGCGTCGGGGATGGTCGGACAGAACCTCGTCGCCTACATGAAGGAAAAAGGGGTCGACACGGTCCCCACGGACCTTTCCGGTTGGGAGGTCTCCGGAGACCTGCTCGACAAGGATTTCGTCTTCGGCAAGCTGGCGTCCGTCGACTTCGACGCGATCATCCACATGGCCGCCATAACTGAGATCAAGAAGACGGTCGAAGACCCGAAACTCGCTTTCGAGGTCAACTGCATGGGTAGCCTGAACATGTTGGAGCTGGCCCGTAGAAAGAATGTTTCAAGAATTCTTGCGACCTCTTCGGCGAACGTCTATGGGGCGCCGAAGGTAAATCCGGTCACCGAAGAGTCCCCATTCGACCCGCGGGTCCCCTATGACTACACGAAGGTCGTGCTTGAGAACATGGCCATGAGCTTCTACAAGACGAAGGGGCTTCCCGTCTCCCTGACAAGGAGCTGGCTCCTCTTCGGGGAATATGACCAGCCCACGAGGGCCATGATAAGGTTCATCCGCGCCTGCCTCGCGGACGAGCCTCTGACGCTGTTCAACGGGGGGAAGGACACGACGGCTCCCACTCACGCGGTGAACTTCGCGAAGCTAGCCCTGACCATCCTAAGAAACGAAAAGGCCGTGGGGAGAGCATACAATTTCGGAGGAGAAAGGCCTGTCACCATCAGGGAGCTGGCTGAGAAGGTCAAGGAACTGACAGGATCCAAGTCTCAGCTCAACCTCGCGCCTCCGCGCACACAGCTCGAAGCCGAGCCCCAGATCAGCTATCCTTCCCTCGAAAGGGTGAAGTCAGAGCTCGGATACGCCCCCGAACTTACCCTCGAACAGGGGATTAGGCGCACTATCGACTGGGTGAAGAAGCAGGACTAGGACGTAAGGATCAGTTCTACCTTCACGTCTTCGGGAATATGCAGTTTTGTTATCTGTCTCATCGTCCTGTCGTCAGGTTGGACGTCGAGTATTCTCCTGTGGACTCTCAGCTGCCAGTGGTCGAAGGTGTGGCTCCCCTCCCCTGTCGGCGCCTTCCTTGTGGTTATCTTGAGCTTCTTGGTCGGGAGAGGCTGGGGCCCCCTCACCTTTACCCCCGTCTTGTCAGCTATCTCTCGTATGTCATTGGCCACCTTTTCCAACTCGGGAAGGTTTGTGCTTGTGAGCTTTATCCTGGCGTACTGAGCCATTTTCTTTCATCGGCGTCGTTGTTGTCTATTTAGATGTTGCCGCCGATATCGCGGACTTCCGCCACAGACTCGAACTCTGCAGGAACGCCGCCTTCTTTTCGGGAAGCGGATTGACCTTTTCTTAAATAGAGGCGGTCGAAACACGACCTCATGGAATCCGCTCTTGCGCCCTATCTGACATTCAACGGGAACGCGAAAGAGGCGATGAAGCTCTATCACTCCATTCTCGGAGGGGAGCTGAAGATGCAGACCTTCGGTGAATCCAAGATGGCCAGGACACCAGGGGAGAACGACCTTATCATCCATGCCACGCTAAAGGGCGAGGCGCTCGCTTTCATGGCCAGCGATTCTATGCCTGGCCGAAGGGTGACGTTCGGTGACAATGTCCACATGAGTCTAAACGGCCAGGACGCCAGGAAGCTCACCGAGATCTTCAACAGGCTGGCGGAAGGTGGCAAGGTCGACCTTCCATTTGCCAAGCAATTCTGGGGGACACCTACGGGCAGGTCACAGACCGGTTTGGCGTTCACTGGATGGTAAACATCGCAGCTCAGTCCGAGTCCTAGACAGAAATGTATTCCGTGGAACAGACTGGGGCTCCGGGATTACCGGCCGCTCCTGTGAGGGAGAGTGGAACGGAAGATAGGCATAGGTTGCTGCTCCAGAACTGGTGGTACACGACGCTCATCGGGACGAAGAGGCCCATACAGCCCCCTCTGAAGGACGACCTCAAGTGCGATGTCCTCATCATAGGCGGGGGAGCCGCGGGCCTGGCGTCAGCGGCCAGGCTGGTTGGCACCGGGAAGAAGGTGGTCCTCCTCGAGAGGAACATATGTGGTGGGAGCTCTACAGGCAGGAGCGCAGGATTCCTGACCCCCGACAGCGAACTGGAGCTGTCCCAGCTGATCCGAAGGTTCGGCGCCACGGGCGCGAAGGACCTGTGGGCGGTCCCGGTCAGAGGGATAGAGAGGATGATCTCCCTTATCAGGTCGAGCGGGACCGAGTGCGACCTTCAGAGGCAGGATAGTCTCTTCCTTGGAAAGGGGAGCGGCGGGGTCAGGGCCGTCCAGGACGAGGACGAAACAAGGAGGAGCCTGGGGTACGAGTCCCAGGTCTATTCCAGCGGAGAGCTAGCATCTGTCATAGGCTCGAACGGTTACTCTGCCGCGGTGAGATACAAGGACACCTATGGAGTGGACGGGCTCAGATACGCGCAGGGGATCAAAGGGATGCTCATCGATGGCGGGGTCTCGATCTTCGAGTCGTCATCCGTGATCGCTTTCTCCGGACATACGGCAAGGACTCACATGGGGTCGGTGACCGCCGACCAGGTCATCTTCTGCGCGGACAAGCTCGGGCCGGATCTGAATCCCTACTCCTGGAACGTCTACCACGAACAGACATTCCTTTCGATCACCGAGCCGCTCAGCGGCACCGAGCAGGCTTCGCTGTTTCCTGCCGAGCCATTCCAGTGCTGGGACTCGGACCTCATGTACTCGTACTACAGGCTGACCGGGACGAAGAGGCTCCTGCTCGGAGGAGGGAGCCTGCTCACGACCTACGCCAGGAACGATTCGACGACTTCCGGGGTCATAGGCCGCGTTGTGTCCGGGTTCAGGAAGATGTTCCCCGCCTTGAAGTCTGTCAGGTTCATGCAATACTGGTCGGGGAGGATAGACATGACAAGGGACCTACTCCCAACTGTGCTGAAGGAGCCAGACTCTCCCTGGGTGCACCGGGTGCTCGGCTGCGTCGGCCTCCCGTGGGCCACCTTCTGCGGGGACTTCGTTGCAAGGCAGGTGCTTGCTGAGAAGGAGACGGGGGATGAGAAGTACTACGGATACTTCGATGTGAACCGAAAATTCCTCGTCCCCATCTGGCTGGAGAGGATGATCGGAAAGCGCCTTGCGTTTCCGCTCAACAACGCCTGGGCGAAATACTATCAGAAAGATGCCAAGCCATCATCCGAAGGGAAAGCCGGAGGTCCCGCTCCCTCCCCTAGCTGATTGGGAACGCCCACTTCTTCCCTTTCCCGTATTCCAAGATCTGTATGCTCTTCGTCTCGTAGTAGTGGTCCAGACCCTCGATTCCCAGCTCCCTCCCGAAACCGCTCTGCTTGAACCCCCCGAAGGGGACCTCTGCCCTCGCGATCGGAGGCGAGTTCACCCATGTCGTCCCGGCCTGTATCCTCTCTGCAGCATGGTAAGCCCTTTCCACGTCCTTCGTCCACACCGAAGACCCAAGCCCATAGGGGGTGTCGTTCGCCCTCTCTATCGCCTCTTCCAGGTCCTTCACTACGAAGATTGGCAGGGCGGGTCCGAAGCACTCCTCCCTCGCGATCTTGGCGTCGTAGTCGACGTCCCCGAGCACGGAGGGGACGTAAAAGTTCCCGCGAGCCAGCTCCTTGTCTTCGGGCCTCCCGCCCTTCACTATGTCTTTTGCCCCCCTGCTTTCGGCGTCTTCCACCATCGACTCCACCTTCTCCCTCTGCTCTTCGGTGTGAATCGGCCCCATGTGGATTCCTTTTTCGAGTCCGTTCCCCACCTTGATCGTCTTCACTTTCTCTGCGAAGCTTTTGATGAAACCTTCGGCGATGGATTCGAACAGGAAGAGCCGCTTGACCGAGGTGCACGACTGGCCGCAGTTCCTGAACCTCCCCCAGGCCGCGCCCTCGACTGCAAGCTCCAGGTCTGCGTCGTCGCACACGATCATCGGGTCTGAGCCGCCGAGCTCCAGGGTCAGCCGCTTGATGTACTTCGCCGAACCCTCCATTATCCTCCTCCCAGTCGCAGTCTCCCCCGTGAACGCTATCTTGGCGACCTTGGGGTTGTCCAGCAGCTCCTCTCCCACCACTCCTCCGGGCCCGGTCACCACGTTGACCGTTCCGGGCGGCAGCCCCGCCTTTACCATCAGTTCTGCAACTTTGATGTCCGTGATGGGCGTGGTGCTCGCGGGCTTCACCACGAAGGTGTTCCCAGCGGCCAGCCCAGGCGCCACCTTCCATCCCATGAGTGAGACGGGGAAGTTCCAGGGTAGTATGGCCCCCACGACCCCAAGTGGCCTCTTCGTCACGATGAAGAAGCCCTCTCCCGTGGAGAACGGGGTCTGCGCCCCCCTTTCCCTGCCGATGAGCCCCGCGTAGTACTCGCAGGTGTTCGCGAAGGAGTTTATCTCGCTCCTTGCCTCTCCCAGAGGCTTGCCCTGCTCCAGCGTCAGGCTCAACGCGAGCCCTTCGACGTTCGCCCTCACGACCTCGGAGATCTTCAGCAGGACCCTGGAACGCTCGATGGAAGGCTTTTCAGACCAAATCTTGTACGCCTCCGTAGCTGCGTCTATCGCCCTCTTCGCGTCCTCCCTCGTTCCCTTCGGGACCGAATCTACTATTTCCTGGGTGGCCGGGTTCGCCACGTTGAATTTCTCCCCGTTCTCGGCGTCGGCAAGCTGACCCTCTATTAGCATCTTCAAGGCGAATCTGGCCGCAACCTCCTTCGCTCGTGTATAAGATTTGTCATGCTTCGAGTTTCCCCTCCCACATCCGCCTGTAGAGCTGCCCCATGCTCTTCCCGTCGAAGACGAGCGGGCTGTTCGGCCTCGGATACATGCTCAGGCACTCGTCCGAGAGGGCTTGTAAATCCCTTTCAGGGACGCCCAAGTCCTTCAGGGCCGTGGGCAGCTTCAGGCTCTTCGCTATGCCTACCGTCTTCTCAGCTATGGCCAGCCCTAGCGCCCCAGCATCGCCATTGGCACCCACCCCGAAGGCGACTGCAAGCTTCTCCATCTTCGGGGCGCAGGCTACGGCGTAGTTGGATATGACGTAGGGGAGCGGGAGCCCGCAGGACACCCCGTGGGGGAGATTGAACCTGGTCGCGATGGTGTACCCTATGGAGTGGCCGTAGACCATCTTAGCCTGGAGGGCGATGCCCCCCATCAGGGCACCGAGGCTCATCGATTCCCTCGCCCCCCTGTCGCTCCCGTTCTCGTACGCCTTCACCAGGCTTCTCACAATGAGGCCTATCCCCTCCAGCGCAGCAGAGTCGGTGATGGGGCTCGCCAGGCTCGAAAGATATGCTTCGGTGTTGTGACAGAGCGCGTCCATTCCTGTGGCTGCCGTCACGCCAGGGGGCATGCTCATGGTGAGCTCGGGGTCGACCAGGGCGACCGAAGGTAGCAGCAGCGGGCTGTTTATCCACTGCTTGTGCCCTTCGACGGTGACCATCGATGTGACAGTCAGCTCCGCTCCAGTCCCTGCTGTTGTGGGAACCATTATCGACGGGACAGGCTTCTTGGCGAACTTGTTGTTCCCGACGAAGGCGAGCGCCGCACCATGGTTTGAGGCGAATCCAGCGGCTACCTTTGCCATGTCCATCGAGCTTCCCCCTCCCACCCCGACCACGAGGTCGAAGGGCGCGGACCTCACCCTGTCAGCGACTTTCTGAGCGACTTCGATCTTTGGCTCGGCCTCCACCTCGTCGAAGACCTCGAAACCGACCCCTTCGAGCCGGCTCGTGACCCTTTCGACGATTCCAGTCTTTACCATCACTTTGTCCGTGACCACGAGGGCGTTCGTGGCGCCGAGGCCCCTGGCCTCCTGGCCGATTGCGTCCAGGGAGCCGAAGCCGAAGGACAGCTTCGTGGGAAGGAAATATGAGAACTTCAACGTGCTGAGAGAGGTTAACGCCTTTTTAACTGATATTGGCCCGGCGTCGAACGGTTGTTCCTCGATTCGAACCAGGAGAAGCTGCTCCGCGGGGAAGGAGGGGGAGCGAAGCAGTTCGCCATGGAGGTGGTCACGAAGGTCGGGGACGCCGTGGGCGCCGACGCCCTGGTCCCCATAAAGTCGGCCCATGTCCTGGCACACTACAGCAGCCTCCACGACGCGGGGGTGGACGTACTGGAGCGCTTCGCGGAGTCAGGGGGGAAGTTCGCCGTACCAACCTCGGTCGACCCCGCGAGCATCGACCTGAAGAACTGGAAGAGCTTCGGCATTCCCGAAGAATACGCGAGGAAGCAGTTCAGGCTATGCGACGCCTACGCCAAGCTTGGAGGGATGGGGTGCTGGACATGCGTCCAGTATCAGGTCTGCAACTTCCCCAAGCAGGGCGAGACCGTCGCCTGGGCAGAGTCGAGCGCCGTGGTCTTCGCAAACTCGGTCCTAGGTTGCAGGTCGAACAAGATCACAGCGGGCATGGACGTCTCCTGCGCTGTGCTGGGGGTGACACCACACTTTGGAATGCTCCTCGACGAGAACCGAACGGCGGGGGTAGTGTTCAAGCTCGGGCTGAAGAGTCTATCTGATTTCGACTACCGTTCCATCGGCTTCTTCATAGGGAGAAAGGCGGGATCGCGGGTTCCTGTCCTTTCGGGGCTGCCCGCTTCGGTAACCTCCGATCAGGTCAAGCACCTCGGGGCTGGGGCTGCCGCGGCTGGCCCGGTGACCATGATCCACCTCCTAGGCATAACACCAGGCTCGGCAAGCGTCACGGACGCGACCGGCGGGGAATCGGTGGAAGGAATCGACATCGCGAGGTCGGACCTTGCCGAGGTCGAGGAGGACCTGAACCAGACAAGCGAAACCCCAGACCTTGTCGCCTTCGGGGTCCCTCACCTTTCAGTCAACGAGCTCGGGGAGCTGGCCAACCAGCTGGAAGGTCGGAGGCTGAAGGAAGGGGTGAAGATGTACGTATACACGTCGTCCCAGGCATACGACCTGGCCGGGAGAACAGGGATCACCACTGCCATAGAGCGAACGGGGGCCCGGGTCACCCACAGCACCGACGCGGAAATCTCGCCTCTGAAGGCGCTGGGATTCAACGTCGTGATGACGAACTCGGCGAAGCTCGCCGAGATCGTGTCATCGGAAGGGGAGATCAAGATCAGGTACGCTTCTCAGAAAGCGATCATCGAAGAGGTGACGAGTTGAAAGCTCCCGCGATGAAGGGCAGGGGGCTAGTGAAGGGGAAGGCGCGCGCAGAGTCGCTCGTGTCGCAGAAGGCTTTCACCTTCGCCCACGGCGTGGACCCCGAAACGGGGAACGTCACCGACGTCCGGAGCGACATCAAGGGTTCGAACGTCAGGGGGAAGGTCCTCTTCTACCCCTTCGGCAAGGGATCCACCACCGCATCGTCTTGGTTTCTCGAAACGGTTAGGCTCGGGAACAACCCTGCGGCCATCGTCACCGAGGGGGTCGACCTGTCGGCGGTAATCGGTTCGGTCATGGCCCGATTGGTATATGGCAAAGAGGTTCCCGTGATATCGGGGGTGGCGAGGGCGGAGTACTCCCGAGTGAAGTCGGGGACCCCGGTTTCCATCGACGCCGACACGGGGGACGTGAGCGCAGGGCCTTGAGGCGACTCCTTCACGGGAAGAGGCTGTTCCTGTTCGACGTCGACGGGGTCTTCTACAAGGGGAAGGAAAGCAGGACAAAGATCGGAGGGACGAAGGCGGTCGAAGCGCTCCGGAAGGAAGGGCGGGCGCTCTTCATCCTCACCAACAACTCCACCGATTCATCGGAGACAGTCCACTCCAGGCTGGTCGGGTTCGGCGTTCCTGTAGAGCTCCACGAGGTCCTTACGAGCGGGCTGCTCACTGCAGAATATCTTCACCAGAAGCATGGAAAAGTATCCTACTTCTTGGTTGGAGAGCAAGGGCTGGAGGACGAAATGAGAAAATTCGGTCACAGGAGGACCGATACGGAGGACGCCGACTTCGTCGTCGTGGGCCTGGACAGAAAGATCACCTATGAGAAGCTCGACCGCGCCGCCAGGCTGGCGAGGAACGGGGCGCGTATTATAGCGACGCACAGCTCGAGGCTCTACATGTACAAGACGGGGCCGGCCATCGCGACCGGGCCGCTCGTGAAAGCCATCGAATATGGGAGCGGCAAGCGGGCCACCGTGATAGGGAAGCCGTCTCCGCTAATGTTCAACATAGCCCTCCGAAGGGCAGGGTGCCCGAGGATCGAAGCCGTCATGATCGGCGATCAGACCGATACCGACATCGCCGGCGCGTCCAGAGCGGGGATAGACGCTATCTTGGTAACCAGCGGGATTGACAGGGAAGCCAAGGGGTTCAAGCTCCTGGCGAAGCTATCCAACGTGGACGAGATTGTACCACTTCTTTGACGAAGCTAGGCCTTGAGCGAATGGGCTTTGACGAAGCCCACGTCCACATCAATGCCGAGGCCGTGACCGGCGGGGACCTTGATCCTCCCCCTCGAAGGCTGGCCCAGCCCTGCTGCGAGCTCTGACTGAAGGGGGTTCGTGAAAGGGTTGAATTCCACCCCCAACGAGGGACGTGCCGAAGCCGCCTGGAGCGACGCCGCCACCGAAATCGCCGAGTTCATCCCTGTCATCGGCGAGAAGCCGATCCCCTTGGAAGCCGCCCGCTTCGCTGCGTCCATCTGAACTGCGACCCCCCCGCACCTGCTCACGCTCGGTTCCAGCACTCCAACGAGCCTTCGCTCTATGGCCCCCTGAAAGTCGCCCGCGAACCAGCTTTCACCAGCCCCGATCTTCACGCTGGACCCCTTCAACGAGTCGTAGCCGTCGAAGTCGTCCGACAGGACGGGTTCCTCGAACCACGCAAGCTGGAGGTCGGCAAACGCCTTGCATGCCTTCGCTGCGCCCCTCGCGTCATAGGCGCCGTTGGCGTCTGCGACGATCATTCCCTCCTCCCAGAGCCCTCTCACCTGGCTTAGCGTCTGCCTGTCCTTTTCGACCCCGAACCCTATCTTCACCTTCGCCCCCGCCAGTCCCCGCGACATCGCGTCCTCCACCTGGCCCTTCAGCGGCCCCCTCGAGGCGAACAGGGACCCAGCGAAGACAGGGACCTCTCTCGCCGGGGTGCGTGAGAAGAGTGCTCCAAGGGGTTTGCCGACGGCGTGGCCCAGGGAGTCGAAAAGGGCGATCTCGATGCCGCTCAATGCCTCTACGTCGATGCCCCTGGTGTGGCCCCTTATCCTGAGTTCGCGCCAGGACTCCTTCCAGACGTCGGCGATGCCTTCGAAGCTCCGTCCAGCCATCCCCTTCCCAAGGTATCGGACCATGAGGGCAGTCGCTTCGGGGTCGAATCTTGTCATCGCCTCCCCCCACCCTTCCACCCCGTCTGCCGTCGCCCTTACGAGCACGGTCTGATAGTGTGAATAGGCGAACGTACCTCCTCTGAGCTTCTCTTCCGCCTTGATGCTGATCGGGAAGGCCTCCACCGATTCGACCTTCATTGAAACGCCTCTCCGCCGAGGCAACCTTAAATTGGTTCGTAGCCTGTTCGATTTTACGATGCAGCATTCATCTTCCAAAGGGCTCGCAAAATGCGCCCTGTGCGGGGCCCAGGAGAGCCAGCCGGGGACGTTCCCCATGGTCGTAGGAGTAGGCAGGGTCTGCCTCAACGACGGAATGACCAGGGTGAAGTGCGGCGCATGCGGAAACGAGGTGAAGCTGATTACTTCCGCCCGGCTCCAGGGAAAAACCCTCTGCCTGGCAGACTACATGAAAGAAGTTGAAAAGTACAGGCAGCACATCGTCAAGAACTTCGATGAAGACGCCGAGCCGGCCATCTCCATACTCGAGAGGGCATACAAGCAGGCGCCCGATGGCTATACCCTCCTCGCGGTCCGCAGAGGAAGGAACAGCACCCACCTCTGGGAAGCCGAGTACGAGAAGACGGAGATTTTTGAAATGAGGTGCAGTTAGACACCGGCAACAACATCTTTACACACTTTTCCTTAAACGAGGCGCGGCTACGTCACATCCAGGGGACAACATTGGCCAATGAAGAGATGCTGGTGCTTAACAAGCTCCTCCAGGAGATCGAGGACCTGAAACTGGGGCTCGACCCCAACGTCCTTTCTGGGTGGTACCAGAAGATAGCTAGCGACGCCAGGGCGGAGGCTCCTTCCTATCTGACCGATTCGATCGACGTCATCCAGGACCCCATCCTGCCAATGAAGTTCGAGTTCAAGACGTCAAGGCGGGCCATAAGGTACGTGACAGAGGCGATCGACAGGAACCTCGACGGGATGCCGCTGGCGACGCGCCTATACTTCCAGAAGCTGTCCGAAATAATCCAGGCCGAAGCTCTGCGCTAGCCAGACTTCACGATTACGAACCCGGTCATCCACGGATGTAGCTGGCAGTGGTACTCATAGGTCCCGGCGACTGTAAACGTGTAAGTGAACGTCGCGCCCGTGTCGAGATACCCTGAATCGAAGGGGGAAACTCCCGACGGTACGGTAGAGGAGGTGACCGTATGGGTGTTCACGTCGTTGTTAGTCCAGGTGACCGTGTTATTCATGCCAATGACCACCGTTATGTTGTCAGGAGTGAAGCCCTTGTTCGGGTAGTTCGTCTGGCCCGATGCGATGCTCACCGCCACTGCGCTTGCGGCTGTCGAGGTTGCAATCGTGGTCGTCGTGGACTGCTTGAAGGCGGCGTTGGGAAGCACCACCAGGTACCCTATCATGCCTACCTGCGCGTGGTAAGTGCAAACGAACTCGTAGATTCCCGAGTATGAAGCGATGAAGGTGTACGTCGCCGTCACGTTCCCCTTCACTCCAGTCACAACGACTCCTGGCGAGTTGTTCCTCGAAGGGGTTGTGAACATCTGTCCAGTGAGATCGTTGATCAGTCCTGGAACGGTGGCGTTTACGTTAATCTTGTAGGGAGGACCGATCACGAAGTCATGGGCGACCGTGTCGTTGTCGATGAGTGTAAGGCGGACCGTGTCCCCCTGGTTAACTATTATGAACGATGGGTCGAACCTGTCCTGGTGCGCTGAGGGCGACAGGTACCATGTTTCCCTTATGGTCCTAATGGCGGGGGCCTGATTCATCACCGGGAGGGTCAGGTTCGCACCCGCTGTGCCCTGGCCGAGCGAGAACCTCGACGCGAGCTGCTGCAGCTCGGACTCCAGAGTCGATATCTGCTGGTTCTGGGAGCTGATCTGGTCAGAGGTGCTCTGGGTCGACGAGACGTATACGACACCCACGGCGGCGAGGATTAAGAGCATGAGGACGACGACTACTCCAGCCGAGCTCATACCAACGCTTGTCCTGTGGCGCATCGAACTGCTCGGCCAGTCCAGAGTTCGGGTCTTAAGCACTATCTTTTCTTGGCGCCTAGAGGGAGCTGGTTTTGGCTTTCAACGACCCTTACCCTGGCGTCCGCCACCACTGCTCCCTGCCCCTCATCTAGCACGAAAACAGGGTTCAGGTCTAGCTCCGCCACCTCAGGGATGTCTTCGACCAGGGCGCTCAATCTGAGCGTGAGCTGCTCAAGGGCTTCGACGTCCCTCTTCGGCCCTCCCCTGTATCCGTCCAGGACGGGGAACGTCTTCAGTGACCTGATCATCTCCGAGGCGTCCACGTCAGTAAGGGGGGTGAGCCTGACGGAGACGTCCTTGATGAGTTCCACCAATGTGCCCCCGGCGCCGCAGGCGATTAGCGGCCCGAAGTTCGGGTCGTTTGTCACTCCGACGAATGTTTCGGCCGCGTCTTCGACCATCTCCTGGATGAGGAACTCCGCATCGAGGATCCCTCCTTGGCGCAGCCTATCCTCTATCCGTCTGGCTGACGAGTCGACCTCGGCTGCCTCGAGGCCCACGATGACTGCCCCGAGCTCCGACTTGTGCACCAGGCCGGGCGCCAGCGCTTTCAAAACCACCTTCCCCCGGAACTCCCTGGCGGCTCCGGCGGCAGCCTCGGGGGTCTTCGCCCTGACGCTCTTCACTTCCCTGATCCCATAACAGTCCAGGAGCTCGTGGGTTTCGGCGTTGTCGAGCCATCCTCGCCCCTCAGCGAGAGCCCTTGAGACAACAGCCGCCGCTTCAAGCCTCCTGATGGCAGGGAACTGGGGCACCTTTCCTCTGGGTGCGTCCAGCCATCTCCTGCGCGCCGCGGCCTGGGCCAAGGCGCGAGCCGCCGATTCGGGGAAGGGAAATGCGGGCACGCTGGTCGATTTCCCCGTTAGTTGGCCGGAGATCCCTTTGGCGGCCATGAATGTCGCAACCACCGGGATTCTTCCTTTGAGCTCGTCTGCGGCAAGAACTATCTCCGAAGCGACGTCCTCGGTCTCCACGGCTATCGGAGGGATGAAAATCACGATAAGTGCGTCCACGTTCGGGTCGTCTGAAACGGCTCGAATCGCACGATGATAGTCCCCTGCCGACGCGACCGAAGTCATGTCGACGGGATTGCTTGTTCCCGCGATGGGAAGGAGGAACTTCCTCAGTTCAGACCTAGTAGCCTCGCTCAGTTCCAGAACTCTTAGCCCCTGCGCTTCGCACGCATCGGCCGCAAGTATCCCTGGTCCCCCGGCGTTGGTTACTATGGCCACCCTGTTCCCTCTCGGAAGGGGCTGGGTCGAGAAGAGAGCAGCAAGGTCGAACATCTCTTCCAGGGTGTCCGTCCTAGACACCCCTGACTGCCTGAACAGCGCGTCGACGGTCACATCGGAGGCGGCCACGATGGCTCCAGTATGGGACTGAGTCCCCCTGAACCCAGCCGAAGTGCGCCCGCTCTTGACCACCACGATGGGCTTGGTCCTTGCTATCCTCTTCGCGAGCCTCGCGAACTTCCTTGGATTGCCGAATGACTCGATGTGGAGGAGGAGGACGTTGGTCCTCTCGTCGCTCTCCCAGTATTGGATAAGGTCGTTGCCGGAGACGTCTGCCTTGTTCCCGACAGAGACAAAGCTGGACATCCCCAGCCCCAGTTTCCCCATCTGGTCTATGATGGCGTAACCGAGGGCCCCCGACTGCGAAAGGAACCCAATGCCCCCTGTCGTCGGCCTGGTGGGCGCGAACTGGCCGTTGAGGCTCACTTCAGGGTCTGCGTTTATGATCCCCATGCAGTTCGGGCCTATCAGCCTGATCCCCGAGTCTCTGCAGACCTGAACGAGCTCTTCCTGCAGTCCAAGGCCTTCCCCTCCGACCTCGGCGAAACCCGATGAGATGACAACGACGGCAGGGGCCCCCTTCTGGGCGCACTCCCTCACTGTCGCCGCCACATACCTAGCGGGGACGACGACTATCGCAAGATCCACTCTTCCAGGGCATTCCAGCACGGACCGATATGCCGTCACAGACTGGACGAAAGGTGCCTCCCTGTTGACAGGATAGACTGGTCCCCTGAAACCTCCCTCGAGTATGTTGGAGAAAAGGGCCCCTCCGATCGAGTCTTTCTCCCTGGACGCACCTATCACAGCGATGCTCCGCGGACTGAGAAAGCGCTTCACGGCTGCCGACGTGGAAACGGCTTCGCTCTTCTCGAACGCCTCCAGCCCCGACGGGGTTATCGAGGTCGGGAAGGTGAGCTGGACAAAGCCCGGAGGCGCTCCGACTTGGGTCGGATATCCCATTTCCTCCACGAAGTCAAGCTTGTAATGGGTCGTGGCAGGAGTGGTTATGGTGAAGGTCGTGATCCCCGAGTCGGCGGCCGATTGGGAGACCTGGGCGAGAAGGATGGTGCCAAGCCCCTTGCGCTGGAGCGCGTCGGCGACTATGACCCCGACGTGGCCGGTGTCTGGCCCTTTTGTCTTGTAGTCAGCCTCGGCTACGATCTTGCGTTCCCTCTCGGCAACCAGTGTGAACTGTACGGCCGAGGGCATGACCTCGGAAAGCAGCTCTCCTCCCCGGGAAACCTTCCTGGGGAACCTTGAGCCCAGCGACCCTTCTGACAGTCCGTCAAGAAACTCTTCAAGCGGCTTCGCGTCTTCGTCAGTTGCGCGCCTGATGTGGACGAGGGAGCCGTCCTTCAGCACGACATCCCCTTCGAACCTTTCTATCATGAGCTCACGGCTGCGGGGAATCAGCGTGGTTAAAAGCCGACCTCACGATTCCCAATCCTGGAACCGGGCCGCTTTCATCGTCGCATTATTGTTCCTTCCGCGCCGTTCAGCTCTTCGCCTTTGCGAGCGAATACACTATGAAGAGGAATCCCACAACCTGGCTGTACGCCTGCACCGTGATTGGCGTGCTCAGGTCTCCCGTGTTCAGGTTGTAGAGGATCCCCGCGGCGAGGGCTCCCAATGCTACGCAAGCGAAGCCCAGCCCAAGGAGGAGCATGGCGACGCTCTTCGTCCTCCCATAGGCACGGGAGGCGAAGTATACCACCACCCCGCCGAAGACGAGGATCAGCACCTGCGCTACGTCGAGATATATCAGGTCCATTCTAACAGCTCTCACCTCCACCTCGCTTTAAGGAGTTGAGAACGATTCCAAGGGTTGGCAATTACTTCGTCTCCCGCATTGTCATCCACAGGCGCCTCAGCTTATCTGCGACGTCTTCGTTGATGAGGGCGTCCACCTTCATCACGCCGCCGTCGAAGGAGACGTTCACAGCCTTGTAGGCGCTCCTGAGGAGTTCATACTTCTTGCCGTCGGGGGTGACTATGATCTTCTCTACAACCAGGATCTGGCTGTTGAGCAGCTCGTGCACCCTTCTGTAGCAGGTGCTCAGAGGGATGTCGTTCTCCCTGCTCATGTCTTCTACGGACTTCGCTTTCGGGATGGCGGAGAGTAGGATCTTTCTCGAGTACTCGTCTGCCAGTCCCTCCACCAGCGCCTGGATGCGGGACTGGTCTGTTATCTCCAAACGCTTGAAAACGATTCTCTAGCTTATTTGAGTTTATTCTGCTCTCGTAGAGCACTGAAAAAACAGAGGCGAAGCAGGGCCTAATTGGTCCTGCTTCTTACCAGGTATCCTAGACCGCCCAAGAGCGCGCCGATTGAAGCGAGGAGAATGAGGCCCCCGATTGGGTTCACAGTCCATGCAAGGATGTTTACGTGGATCTGTCCGGCGTTATATCCGAGGCCGCCGCTCGAAACTGGCGCAGCAGCCACACCTGCCAGGTAGCCCTGATACATCATTATGATCATTGCCCCTGCGACGCCGATGTTCATGAAGAGGAGGTGCCCCCATGCGAGGAGGTTGGTGAATCCCTTGTACACTTTGCCTTGGATGCCTTCGATGTAGAAGTAGAAGACTGCTGTGACGGCTGTCGCCACTACCCCGACCACTAGGAATGATATGTAGCCCGCGAACATCCAAGTTCCCGCTCCGTTTGAAGCGATCACCTTGGCTGGCGAATAATACAGGTTGATGTTGAAGAAGGACCAGGGTTCGATGATGAGTACGGTCGCGATGACCGCGATGATTCCCTGAATGACCGATGCGAAGATGAAACGTCCGGCCCACTTGCCTTGGGTTGTCCGTATCGCGTTTTCCATGGATGCTTGCCCTTCTCGCCCGGTATATAATAGCCGGAGACTATTTTCGTTTCTGATAATCAGTTTTAGGGACGAACGCTGCCACAGGGGTCGCTTTCATGGAGTAGCCCTCGATGTCGGTCGAACCCCTCACCCTTTAGCATGGACCGGAGAATCGGGAAGCTGCGTACTGCCTTCGGGAACGAAGACTCTCGTTTCTCAGCCATGGGAATCGGCCGGGTTCTATCAACTTGTAGGGCCATTCGGCGGTCTGTCAACCGCCGCGCCACCAGTCAACTTGCTGGCATCTGCTCTGAGGATCAGGGTCGTCGTCCCGTTCCCCTTCATCGCTTCACTTGCCAGCCCTTCTTCCCTGGCCACAGTTGGTTGTGGGCCGTCCTGTGGTCTGGGAAGGGAGCTGGCGAACCTTGCCAGCCCCCTCTGCGAGAGGACAACGGCCGCGTTCACGTCCCTGTCCACCCACACCTTACATTTCTGGCACCAGAGCATCCTCGCGTGCACAGCATCGCCCCTCTGGGGTCTGTGGAGCCTCTCCCCACACGCGTGATGCACCGACGAGGACCCTCTGGTTTCAGACTTTGTAAGCGAGATTATGGTGACGCCCTTCCATGCCGACTTGTATTCCAGCATCTTCCCTGCCTTCCCGTATGGCCAAGAGTTCAGTCGGAAGCGGTATCCCGTTCCTTGCCCGTTTCCCTTCTGGTACATCTTCCTGATGTCCTTCAGGTCTTCGAGGGCGATGGCGGCGTCGCTCCTAAGAGCCACGCCGACTACGAGGTTAGTGGCTGCGTGAAGTATCTGGTCCGTCCTGTGGTTCGCCCTCTTCCAATATTTCGAAGCGATCTTTCTTCTTATCCTAACATCGTTCCTCTTGAAAGACCCCACTATCTCGCGTGTAGTCTGCCTGATACTGACAGTCTTCGACATGTCCAGCTGGATTACGCGCTCCGCGTTCCCGAAAGTGAGATTCTTCTCGTTCCTGTCCACGCCATAGACTGTCTTCGCCCTAATCTCCCCGATCTCTTGCGAATAACACAGCGACAGCGAGTCTTGCGTGACGGTCAGGCTCCTGAGGTTCCTGCCTCGGATCATCTCCCGGGCGTGGTGGTTCGGAGGACGTCCACGTAGACGTCACGCTTCAGAGGTATGAACAGCCTCCCCTTGGCAGTGACGAAGAACCCGGAGGTTATGCAGACCATGGGCCTAAGCCGTCTGGAGTGCTTCGTCTCCACTCCTCGGTTTTCGCTCTTCATCCTGCTCTTCAGGATGGCGCACGCACGGGTGATTACAGCCCGCTTGTAGCAGGACGGGAGTTCGACCTCCTTCAGCGACCTGTAGAACTCCTTCATCTTTTTTCGATTGGTGACATTGTGCCCCTCTCCGTAGCACATCGCGTTATACGTGAGGGTGAGGCATTCACCGAGCAGGCCGTCGACGGCTTCGCTTCTGTAAGGCTGCACGACCGATTTGGTAGCCTGCAACATGTGCCAAAGGGAACGGAAGATTTAACGACCAAGGAGGTAGAAAATTCACATTTGGTGGCTCGAAGTTCAGCTGTCGGTTGAGTGGCCAACAGACTTACCTTTAACCATCGGCCGAGCGCATTAAATAGGAACAGCGTGCTATCGGGGACTGAGAGAAGATGTCCACCGGGGGAGGGTTCAACAAGGTGCTGGCTGCCTTCGACGGCTCGACCGATTCGGCCAAGGCCATCAAGCTGGCCTGCTCCCTGGCCACAAAGTACGGGTCCGACCTTGTGGTGGTGTACGTTTACTCCCCGGCCGCCGTCGGGTTCAGCGCAAGTTCAGGGGTCCCAATCCCTGACTACCGGGAGCTGGAGGAAGCCAAGAAGTCTTCGGCCCAAGCCGTCCTATCCAAAGGCCTGCAGCTCGCGAGAGACGAGGGCATCACTGCAAAGGGGGAGTTGGTTGAAGCGCCCTCTGTGGTGGAAGCGCTTGTCGAGATCGCGACGAGAGAAAAGGTGGACCTAATCGTTGTCGGGACAAGAGGAATGACCGGCTTCAAGAAACTCATACTCGGCAGCGTCTCCGCAGGGCTCGCCAACCATTCGCCCTGCGCTGTGCTCATCGCGAGGTGAAATCGTGATCTACGTCAAGGACGTCATGACAAGCCGCGTCAGGACGACCGGTGCTGATGCCAGCGTCTCTGAGGCGGCCAGGGTCATGGCAAAGTGGAAGATCGGGGCGCTGGTCATAGTCGAGGGGGACAAGCCCACCGGCATCGTGACGGAGGGGGACATATCCAGGTTGGTCGCCCGGGGGGTGGACCCTGCAGCAACCAGCGTCTCCATCGCTCGAAAGAAGCTAGTCACCGTGCCCCCGGGGGAACGAGTCGAGGTGGCCGCGAAGACAATGACGGACGCCGGGGTGAAGAAGCTCCCTGTGATGGACGGCGGAAAGCTAGTGGGCATCATCACCCAGACTGACATCGTGAACTCCAGCTTCGCTCTGGTGACCTCGCTCAAGGAGATGGTCCAGGCGAGGTACCGCCCTCCAGACTTCGAGATGTAGGCATGTCCGCACTTTCGTCAACGGCGCCAGCGGGCTGAATGGGCGGAGTCTGGATTTAAGAAGGTCCGGCGGGGGCAGACCAAGTCATGAGCCTCCCCCCCTATCAGGTCGTCATAGACTATGTCAGCGAAGGGGAGGTTGCCAACCTCATCCGAGGATTCGTAGAATTGAATGGCAAGAAGGTCCGCTTCTCGGGGGTCGCCTATGGTCGCTTCGGCGGGCAGAACTTCTCCCCGCAGTTCACCAGGGCAGCCAAGGAGAAAATCGCGTCGCTGACGGGGGATTTCGCTGGTTTCGAAGAAGACCTACAGCTGAGGCTGGTCAGGGGGGACTTCGAGGCCAGGCCCGGGAGAGACGAGCACCACCATCACCACCACCTCGGCGAGGGAGAGGCGCAGCCTTGAACCTCCTCGTGGGGGCCACGGGATTCGTCGGCGGACATCTCGTCGAGTACCTCTTCCAGCAGGGGGAGATATCCAAAGGCATCTTCAGGAAAGGTTCACACCTGAAGATAATGGACACAAACGGAGTGCAGGGGATAGAAGCGGACATCCTTGATCGCGAAAGCCTGCACGAGGCGATGGAGGGGGTCGACACCATCTACAGCCTTGCCTCCCCCAATCCAAACGATGGCGCCGATTTCACGAAGACCAACACGGAAGGCATCATGAACCTGATCGCGGCAGCCGGGGCCGATGTAAAGACGTTCGTGCACCTAAGCACTCTCGACGTCTACGGTTTCGGGTCCAGGTCGATCTTCCCAGGCGATTCCTTCAAGCCTTCGAACGAGTACCAAAGCTCCAAGGCGGAGGCGGAGCGCCTGTTGATGGAATACTCGAAGGGGAAAGCCCTCCCCAGGATAGCCGTGATCAGAGCCGCGAAGGCCATAGGGTCGAGGGATGGATCTCTGGCAGTCCCCATCCTTCAGATGATTGAAGACAGGAGGGTGGTATTGCCATCGACCGCGGCAATGTCATTCTCGCACCCCCGCGACATCGCCCAGGCGTTGTACAAAGCGGCGACGGGACAGTCTCCGACTGGCAGCTCATACCTGGTGAAATCTTTCGATTCGACCCCTGAGGAAATCGCCCGTGGCGTGGCATCGGCGCTTGGGAGGGAGGTCGAAGTAAGGAAGCAGGGGCTTCTTGCCGGCACTACCCTGCCGAAATACACCTCATCCCAGCTCAAAGCCTCTGCAAGGATAGACGTCCAGCCCAGTTGGAAGGAGCTCGGTTACGCCCCCGAATACGATCTAAGAAGGACCTGCGAGGAAATCGCGAGCTGGTACAAGAAGGAACCATGGGTCGTAGAAAGCTAGCCATCTCGACCATCCTCAGGGAGATGCGCCGGATGGTATACGGGTCCAAGGACAAGCGGGCCACTGCCCTTGCGCAGCTCAAGGACTCCGAAGGCGGGGACCCCTTCCGCATCCTGATCGGGACGATACTCTCCCACCGCACCAGGGATGAAAACACCACCAAGGCGACTGAAAACCTGTTTTCAAAGTACAGTACCCCAGCACAGCTCGCAAAGGCGGACCCTGCCGTCGTCCGCAGGCTGATACATCCCGCGGGGTTCTACAACATGAAGACGAAGAACATCATGATCGCGTCTCGTCAGCTCGTCAGCGAATTCGGGGGGCAGGTTCCCGACAACGAAGAGGACCTCCTGAAGATCAGGTCGGTCGGGAGGAAGACGGCCAACTGCGTCCTCGTTTACGCCTTCAACAAGCCCGCGATCCCGGTCGACACTCACGTCCACAGGATATCGAACAGGCTCGGCCTTGTGAAGACGAAGAAACCAGAGGACACTGAATCAGAGCTCACGAAGTCGGTCCCGAAACGCTATTGGCTGGAGCTGAACGACCTGTTCGTGAGGTTCGGACAGACGACATGCAAGCCGATAGGCCCCCGATGCCACTCCTGCTCCCTCGCGATGGACTGTGTGTACTTCAGGACTGTAGTGGCTCAGAGGGAAAAAGCTTCTTAGCCTCAGGCGGGACGCCCCGGCTCGTGCCGTCGCTTCAGGAATCCAAGAAGAAGGTAGGGGAACTCGTGGTCTCGAAGGGCTTTGGAAATACGCCAGACGATATCCCCAACAAGCTCCTGTTCGCGTTCATCGAGCTGGGTGAGGCTGGGGACTCTTGGAAGAAGGGCAAACCAACTGAAGAGACCATCGAGGAGCTCATCGACGTGATATTCTACGTCCTCGACGCTTCAAGGCTCATCGACCCCAACGCCGACCTCGACCAGGTCTTCGAAAGGAAGTGGGCAAAGAACATGGGGCGCCCGTTCCAATACGGCGAAGGCTTCAGGTCAAAGAAGGGCCCGAGCCCCTAGGTCTTCCGCACCCAGGTTACCTGTTTGTCCGCGTGGCAGACGAACCCATCATAGTCAATCCCTTTCTCGTCCGTCACCACCTCGGTCTGCATCAGCGGCTTGCCGCAGAGCGTGCACTTTTGGCCGGATTCGTGCTGCACTACCTCCTCCCATTTCATCATGAAATAAGTCAAGAACATAGGCGAGACCTTCGTCTTCATCCCAGTCTTCCCATCCACTCGCGCCGAAGTCGACGTCCGAGATGGTTAAAGGCATGGGGGCACGACCTCACAGGTTAGGCGTGGAACCGCTCTTCCAATCGTCCGTTGACGAGGTATCCAGGCTTGTCGGGCTCAAGAAGGAAGAACTCATTATACTCGAGGACGCTGACCGCGCAGCCAGCGAGCTCCTAGTCTCCGAGTTCGAGAAGTATGTGGAGCGCAAGTACAACCCCGAGATAATGGGGGTGCTAAAGCGAAACAACCTGCTGGGGGTCCCAATAATGGAGGAATATGGCGGTCGCGGTGCCCGCCAGCTTGTCGAGGCGCTTTTCCTGGAGAGGATGGGACAGACCGGGATGGGCGTCATCACCTTCTCCGACGTTCACCAGTGCCTTGGAAGCCTCGCGGTGCAGGACTGGGGGAACGAAGAGCAGAAGGCAAGATACCTCCCGGCAGCCGCGAAGGGGGACACGATTTTCGCCTACGGGCTCACCGAGCCGGAGGCAGGCTCGGACCCGGCGTCCCTCAAGACGAGCTACGTCAAGGACGGTGGAGGGTACAGACTCAACGGCTCCAAGTACCTGATCTCCAACGGGTCGATAGCGACGAGGATGATCATCTTCGCCAGGCCCCAGGAAGGGCCAGGGACCCCGACAGCCTTCATCCTCGACACCAAGGACAAGGGGTTCTCGGTTGACATGAGGCTAGAGGAGAAGATCGGTCTCTTCACCTCGGACACATCTATGGTCAGCCTCGATGATGCGTTCGTCCAGTCAGAGGACATGCTTGGGCAAGAAGGCAAGGGACTGGCCGTTGCATACTCCGCTCTGCTGAACGGCAGAATCGGAATCGGGTCGGGATGCGTCGGGGTCATGGAAGACTGCCTGAACCAGGTCAAGGAAAGAGCCACTACGCGCGTCCAGCACGGCAAGGAGATAGCCCGGCATCAGCTGATACAGAGGCACGTCGCCTACATCGAATCGAGCCTGGAGGCGTGCAGGTGGCTGATCTACAGGGCGGCGCTGAAGAAGGATGAATATGAGAAGGACCTGAAGAACCTGGCGCTGAGGTCGGAGTCAGACAGGCTCTCTGCAGTCGCGAAGTACACGGCTTCCAGGTGCGCCTTCGGGTCGGCCGACAGGGCCGTCCAGTGCTTCGGGGGCTTCGGCTATTCCATCCTGTCCCCCGTCGCCAAGCACTTCCTGGACGCGCGAGTCGCGAGGATCTACGAAGGAACGGACGAGATAATGGAACTCAAGATAGCTTCGAGCGTGCTGGGCAGGGAATTCGAGGCTTATCGGTGAATTTATCTCGCACGGGGCAGGATGAACGTCAATGAACATCCACCTAGATGGTTCCAACGCCATTCACTCCCCCCGGGAGAAGGTCTACTCCCTCCTTACAGACCCCAACTTCATTTCCAAGAGCCTCCCTGATTCCGAGGACGTCAGGGTCATCGACGGCTCTAGCCTGGAGGCTAGGATGAAATTGAGGATAGCGGTCGTTTCGACGACCATGAGGATGAAATTGAGGGTGGAGAGGACTGCACCACCCTCCAAAGCGACACTTGTAGCAGAAGGGGCCGGAAGCGGCAGCACGCTCAAGATCACAAGCGTGTTCGACCTTTCAGGGGATTCTCAAACGACCATGGCATGGTCTGCGGACGCTGAAGTAGGCGGGGTGATGGCTGGGATCGGGTCCAGCCTCCTGAAGGGGTTCGCAGCGAAGAAAGTGGCCGAGATATTCTCGGGCATCACCAAAGCTGTGGAAGCTTCGTCCTGATGACTGCCGCCATGGATCCCCGCTCCTTTGGCGTCGGCGATTCAACGACAAACCATCATTAAATGGCATCAAGTTCATCCACGCCGGGAGCAGCGCTGTAAGGAGATCGATCGAGAAGAACTCTCCCATGCTCGGGCTGCACGGGCACATCCACAAGTCGAAGGGGTTCGCAAAGATAGGGCGGACAACCTGCATCAACCCTGGGAGCGAATATGCCGACGGAATCCTCAGGGGGGCGCTGGTAAACCTCTCCGAAGAGAAGCTCCACGACTTCCTGCTCACGAATGGCTAAGAAGTGAACTCTTTCTTCTCGAAGAGGTAGAGACCCACTATCCCCATCACGACGAAATAGATCAACAGGATGGCAAGCCCTTCGGGGACCGTGGGATTGAACGTAGAGATTCCGGCGAACCGCCCTTGCCCCACGCCCAGCGGCGTCTTGTGGGCCGGGTAGGTGGGCATGAGGATGTCTCCAACTATCCCCGCCCCGTACACGATCGAGTACCACGGCTCTATGCCGGCGACTATGGAGACGACCTCGTCGACGATGTTGAAGACGAACAGGAGGAGAATGACGGTCATGAGTATGGAGATGGAGGTACTCTTGAAGAGCGAACTGAAGGCGAACGCCAGCGACATCACCGCGATGAGGTAAACCCAAGCGAACATTATCGACTGGGCGAATTGCCACGGGAACGATCCGGGGAAGTAGTAGAGCCCGTTTGCGATCATGATCAGAGCAAATATCCCCAAAATCAGAGAGGAAGCAGCAAGGGCGGCGATGTACTTCCCGACGTATACGGCCGACTTCCGGATGGGGTTCGGGACCAAAAAGTACCCGGTCTTGTTCTGGAACTCTCCAGAGATGGCGTCGCCGCCGAAGAACACCGCTGACAGGATAATCACGAAGGACGCGAAGCTCCCCCATCCCGCCCCATAGAACCCGAGAGCGCTCGATCCGCCGAAGCTCGCCACCCCGAAGTAGGCGACCAGCCCCGTGACGAGGCCGCCTATGATCAGGATGATGGCGAGCATCACATAGAACCTCCTTGCCCTGAAGTAGTTGAGGAAGTTGTACTTCGCGATTATCCCTATCTGGGCAAAGGAGCTTACCCTGGCCCTGGATGCTTCGCTCATCTCACAGCGTCTCCTTGATCAGGCTCAGGTAGGCGTCCTCCAGCCCCGATGTAGAGTGGAAGCTCAGCGCCCCTACCTTTAGGGCGGCGATCCTGTGGAACAGGATCTCCTGCGACACCACAGCCGGGTTGAACTTCAGGACGATCTGCCTGTCGCCGTTCCTCGTGAACGAAGTGACTCCATCGATGTTGGAGATGGCCGACCCGGCCGTGACGTCGAGGGGGCGTGCGAACGCAACCTGCACCTCTCCCGAGCCTCCTGCAAACTTCGAAGTGATGTTCTCGATGGTGTCATAGACCAAGAGCTTTCCATGGTCTATCATCGCCACCTCTTGGCAGACTTCGGTCACCTCGGCCAGGAGGTGGGAACTCATGAATACCAGCCTGTTCCCAAGGGACTTCACGATGTCCCTCACCTCGCTCATCCCTCTCGGGTCGAGACCGGTAGAGGGCTCATCAAGGATTATCACCTCGGGGTCGCTGAGTAGGGTGGACGCTACGTTCACCCTCTGCTTCATCCCCTTCGAAAAGCTCCCCACCTTCTTCCTTTCCCATTCCTGCATCTTGACCCTCCCGAGCGCGTCGTCTATCCTCTTGTTCCGCTCCTCCCGAGGGACCCCCCTGATTTCGCAGAGCATCGACATTGCCTCGTAGGGTGTGAGGGATGGGTAGATTTCAGGGGTCTCGATGAGGGTGGCGCAGGACGCGAGTGCGGCCTTCTTGTCCTTGGCCACGTCAACGCCGTTGATCAGGGCGCTCCCGCTGGACGCGGAGATGAGCCCGGTGAACATCTTCATCGTCGTCGTCTTCCCCGCACCGTTCGGACCTAGGAAACCGACGCATTTCGTCCCTTGTATCTTCAGGTTAAGGTCGGAAACAGCGGTGAAGGTGCCGAACTTCTTGGCTACTTTGACCGCTTCTAGTGATGGGGCCATCTAAGACACAACTTTTCTGAACAGGTATAGAGTTGCCCCGAGGGTGACCACAGCTATCGCCGCGATGTACCCTAGGGCGGACAGCACGTTGCCAGGGAGAGAAAGGCCAAGCACCGAGAAAGCGTTCGAAGGTACCGATACGCTCCTCACAGCATCCACCGCATAGCTGATTGGGTTGAACTGCGAGACGGTCGCAATCCAAGAAGGCATGGCGCTTGTGGGAACCAATGCGTCGCTCATGAAGAGTAGAGGAAACGTAAGGAACCCACCTATGCCAAAGACTGTCTCGGCGCTTCGGGTCCTCATCCCGATTGCCAGCGAAATTCCGGACCACGCGAGCCCAAAGAACGCTATCACCACCAGCATCGATGCTATTCCGCCCGCCCCTGCGGCCACGTTGAAGCCAAGGAAGTAGGCCAGGACAAGGATGATTACAGACTGGACGACCACCCTGAAAGCGTCTGAGAGGAGCCTGCCTAGCAGGATCGCCGAGCGGTTTACTGGCGTCACCAGCATCTTCTCGAGCATCCCAGAGTTGAGCTCGTCCACTATGGATGTCCCGGACTGAAGGGCGCTGCTGAACCCGTTCTGCAGGAGGATTCCTGGCGTCGCGTACTCCAGGTAGGTGAGGCCCGGCGGGAAGAGGCCCGGGACCGAAGAGAACCTGGTGAAGAGCTGTGTGAAGAGGACAAGGAATATTATTGGTTGGAGCAGCGAGAAGAAGAGCAGGATGGGGTTGCGAAGGACCTTCTTCAGTGCGCGGACGAACAGGTACCAAGTGTCTGATGCAAGGCTCATTGTCTTACCGGCCTCCTTGCTGCGCCAAATCGGGCGAAGGATGTCTTTTTCGTGTTCAAGTCCTCTGTCCTGATCCTCCTGCCTGTGTGCTGCAGAAAGACGTCGTCAAGGGTCGGAGACGCAAAGTTCACTGACGAAAGGCGGATCCCATTCGAGTCGAACGACCTCACTATGTCCGCGATTATCGTCCCCGCGTTCTTCGCATAGACTGTCAGTCCGCCGTCCGATTCTATTATGCTGCTTATCCCCTGCATCCCCTTCAGGACCTGCTTCGCCTTTTCTTTCGTCTCAGGGGCGGCCCCGCCGTTTTCGAGTGTCATGGTGATCGAGTCTGCTCCGACCTCCCGTTTCAGCGATTCGGGGGTCCCGCTTGCGACGATCTTCCCTTGGTCTATGATGAACAGTCTTTCGCACAGCTTATCAGCCTCCTCCATGTACTGC
>JACWAI010000074.1 GCA_014874415.1 Nitrososphaerales archaeon | reverse complement strand
CTCCCCCAACATCGGCAATTTCGTGACCTGCACCCAGGGCGCCGCCGGGGTGAAGTGCGCGGGAGTAGCGAAAGGCCCGTCGGCCGGGGTGACAATCACCTCCCCTACCGCTGGGCAGACTTTCACCACTTCGACCCTGGACGTGAGCGGCACTCACACGCTCTCCCCCGGTAACTTCCAGACGGGGGAGCCCAACTCTGCGACAGACTACGCAGGGAACCAGGCGAACTCACTGGACATCCTGCAGGCGTGGTTCAGCGACTACAGGACCCTGGCCACGGGGCAGAAGGCGTTCAACGTCAACATCCGGGTGCAGGACCTCACCAACATACTGGTCCCGGCGACGGGGGCGCTGGGCGAGCACTGGGAGATCAAGTGGTCGTTCGGCGGGGCCACCAACTACGCCGAGATGCTGGAGTGGTACACCAGCGGCGTCACGATCTCCGGCGCCGGGACAGGGGTGGCTGGGCTGTTCTTCTACGCCGGGACGATCACTACAGGCACCGCTGGAACGACGGTGGCCCAGGATGTGGTCAACGGCTCGTACACCGCCGCCGCCCCAGGCCTGATCACGATGACCGTCCCGGCCGCTGACGTGACGAACCCTGCCCTGGGGTCTGCCTTCCTCTCCGCCTCCGTTGACGCCCAGGAGTTCATCGGGACCCCCGCGCTGTGGCTGCAGTTCACGGTCCATCAGGCCTTCGATCCCAGCTCTTTCTCCTACAGGCTCGGGGACCCGCTCGAGGCTGCAGGATTCGTCCAGGCTGCCCTGAACGACCAGTACGTGGGAGCGGTCAACGCCACACTCGTCGGCTTCCCAGGCTCCGACCAGTGGACGGCCGTCATCGAGCTCGCCGGACTACCGTCCGGGGCCTACACCGTCTACGCAAGGCAGGTCGTAGGAGGGATCCCAGGCATCTCCGCCTCCGTCTCGTTCAACCTGTTTTCGCCCACGGCGGCGCACGCCATACTCTCAGTCCAGTCCAACAACAGGGGCTACGCGCCCGGGCATCCGGTCCAGGTGTCCGGCACACTGCTGACGCCCGCAGGTCAGCCGCTGGCCGGGAGGACGATCGGGATCGAAGCAGACGGGCCCTCCGGGTCCCCGCTCTTCCTCGACGAGGTGTCGACGTCCGCCACCGGCCAGTACCAGACTAGCTTCCAGATCCCCCAGGGCGCCCAGTCCGGGAACTACACGCTGAACGCCGCCATATGGGGGCTGGTCGCCTCGACGACCTTCACGGTGGGGAGCAACGTAGGCGGGGCCTCGTCGGGTACCTCTTCTGGGACAATCTACTCATCCCCAAGCGCCGTATCGGTCGACGGGCTTGTGATCCTTAACGGCACCGACCAGGCACAGACCACCTTCGCCGACGGGGAGCAGGTGGTCGCGAACATCACGCTCACCAACTCGGGGAGCGCATCCCAGACGGTTCTTGTTTCTCTCGAGTTCCTGAACCAGCACGGTAGCCCGCTGTTCATCGGAGCGGAGTACGTTACGGTCGGAGCCGGACAGACGGTTTCGGTGACGATCTCCGTGACAGTCGGCACCACCTTCTCCTACTCCCATGGGAAGTACTTCGTCCTGGGCCTGGCCTGGAACGGCCTTGTCTCCCAGGAGGGAGCGGCGTGGAACGCATACTCGCCCAGGGCCTCGGCCGACTATCAGGTGAAGTGATCATGAAGACCTCCTCTTCTCATCCGAGGGCCGCATGGCTTGTCCTCGCAATCTTGCTCTTCACCTCCTCGCTGGCGTCCGTCTTGATAATCCACGCGGCCACCCCCACGTCCGGGACCCTAAGCGAAAGCAGCACGTCCGTCAGCTGGACGGGGAGCACCACGACCAGCGACGCGATCCAGTATGGGTCAGGGGTATTCACCCCGACAGACTGCACGACAGCAGGTTATTGCGACGTGTACGCCCTGGACCTGAGCCTGTCTACGTCGACGTCGAAGGCAGGAGGCTATGCGATGACGGTGACCATCACCTGGCCGGACGGCGCCAACGACTACGACCTCTACGTCTACCTTGGTGGGAGCCAGGTGGGGGCGTCCACCCTCGGCTCCGGGAACTCCGAGACGGTGGTCCTGAACGCCCCGCCTCCGGGGACCTACACAGTCTATGCGGTCATGTCTCTCGGGACGGCCGCCCCTCCCTACCCATACGGCGGGAGCGCCGCCCTCACCTTCGGCAGCTCGGGCTCGGGGTCGACCCTGAGGGGGAACTACATCGACACCGGCCCGAAGTTCGGGAACCAGCAGTTCACATTTAGCAACGACCTTCGGCTGCAGGGGGCAGGCTACAGCAGCAGCTCTACCACAAAGTCGGGCCAGGACGCCGAGCCCGACGTCCAGGTCACAGGCAACGGGACGGTGTACGTCGCAGCGATCCAGGGTGTCCCGACAGGGGTCGACTTTTGGAAGTCCACCAATGGCGGGGGTACGTTCCAGTACCTCGGGCAACCAGACGGGACGCAGTGCGCTTCTTGCACGCAGAACACGACCGGCGTGGGACTCGGGGGCGGGGACGAGGACATGAAGCTCGGGAGCACGGGCACGATCTACCTCTCATCCCTCTGGCTCGGCTCAAGCACAGTCGCGGCCTCCAACAACGGCGGAACCAGTTGGACGGACAGCCAGTCCCCGGTGCCTGAGCAGGACCGGCAGTGGATAGCTGCCGTGGGTCCGTCAACGGTCTACCTCTACACCCACTACCTGGGAGCCGATCTGTCCGGCACCGACAACCTGATCCTCACCGAGTCGACCAACGGAGGGCTCACATTCACCCAGGGGGCGGCCATAACGTTCCCCAGAGAAGTCAACTCGGCGAGCAACAACCCCCAGTCAGACACCCACGGCCCGATGGTAGCGGGCCCAGACGGCACCCTTTATACCGTCTTCTCAGATTCGTCGCAGGACCTCTGGCTCATGAAGTGTCCCGCGCCATGCGGCCTCCCGTCGCTGCCGGCAGGGCTCGACACGCAGGGCCCCGTCCAGCTCAGCATGATTTACAACGCGACGGCCGGGCCCGTCAAGATCACGAGCTCGGTGTTCCCCGACGTCGCGACCGATTCGGCAGGGAACCTCTATGTCACATTCAGCGACGGAAACAACGTCTACCTGATATCCTCGACCGACGGGGGAGCAGTCTGGGACACCCCGGTCCAGGTCAACCACGGGCCAGAAACTGTCATGGCCGTCCTCCCCTGGGAAGTGGCAGGAAGCCCCGGGAGGCTGGGCATCTTCTGGTATGGCAGCAACAGCACGCTTCAGTTCCCAGGGCAGCAGTGGAAAGGGTTCTACGCCTTCTCCCCCGACGCGGAGACGAGCTCTCCTACCTTCTACCAGGTGGTGGCGAGCGGGGGAGGGGCAATCGGGACCAACGGGGTCGACCACGTCGGAGCGATCTGCCTGATGGGGCTGACCTGCAACCTCGAAGGGGCCAACCGGAACTTGGCGGAGTATTCATACCTCAACCTGGACCCGCGGACAGGCTTCGTCGACCTATCCGTCTCCACCGACGTCAATACCCCGGACGGCCTCGCCTGGCAGGACTTCATCCGCCAGACGGGGGGCTTCAGCCTCTTCGCTCCGACGCTCCCTGTGACGATAACGGGCCTCTCGGCCTTGAACCAGGCTGGTGAACCACAGACCAGCTTCGCACCGGGGCAGCTGCTGGCCGTGAGAATGAACCTGGCCGTGGCCGCGGGATTCTCCGGGACGGGCCTAGCCGGGGTCCAGGTGACCAACGGCAACGGCCAGACTTTCACGGAGGCTACTCTGAAGGAGTCGCTCCAGCCGGGGAGCAGCACAGTCACCTTCGATTTCGCTCTCCCATCGAGCATGCCGCCCGGGAGCTATGCCATCACAGGTTTCGTCTGGAACGGATTCCCATCCCAGAAGGGGTCTTCCTTCGCCGCCCTGGCTTCCCCCTTGACCACGACGATTGTGGTCACCTAGTCGGGCAGAGGCCGTCCGATTGAATCTTCCCTTGTGGAAATGGCAAGCTTGGGGGGACGCGCTCGCCTTCGCTTCTTGAGCTGCCAGCAGACCCGACGGATCCTATACCGCAGCCAGCGCCTGCTTGAAGTCGCCAAGCAGGTCTTCCACATCTTCGATTCCGATGGACACCCTGACCAGCGTCTCAGGTATCCCCGTCTCCGCCCTCTCCTTTGCAGACATCTGGGCGTGGGTCATGTTGTAAGGCTGTGACACGAGGGTCTCCACCCCTCCGAGGCTGGCAGCGAGGGTGGCTGTCTTCACCGACTCCGTGAACCGCATCGCATCCCTGGTCGTCCCCCTTATCTCGAAGCTGAGCATCCCGCCGAACCCCTTCATCTGTTTCTTCGCAAGCTGGTGCTGGGGGTGTGTCTTCAGGCCAGGGTAGTTCACAGCGGTTACCTTCCTGTGGGTAGAGAGGAACTCGGCGAGCGCCATGGCAGTGGCGTTCTGCTGCCGTACCCGTATGGCCATGGTCTTCATCCCGCGCAGGATCAGCCACGCCGGGATCGGGTCAAGGGTCCCGCCGAAGTCACGCCTCATCATCTTGATCTTGTGCGAGTTTGCTTTGTCCGCGATGGCCGCCCCTGCTATCAGGTCGGCGTGGCCGTTGATGTACTTCGTCATGCTGTGGAGGACCACGTCTGCACCGAAATCGAGGGGGTTCTGGTTTATGGGGGAAGCGAAGGTGTTGTCGACCATGAGCACCGCGCCGTTCGAATGTGCGAGCTTCGCGGCCTTCTGGATGTCGACAAGCTTCAGGGTCGGGTTGGTGGGGCTCTCGATGTAGACGATACCGGTGCTTTTCTTCATCCCGCCCTCCAGAGCATTGAAGTCCGAGCTCTCCACCAGGGTCGTGCCGAAACCCAGCTCTGGTAGGATGTCGTGCAGGAGGGCGTAGGTCCCGCCGTACAGGTCCTTGATCCCGAGGACGTGCGTCCCCTTCTTGATGAACGCGAAGACGGCCGTCGAGATGGCAGCCATGCCTGAGGAGAACGCCGCGCCCACCCCTCCGTGCTCGAAGGCGGCGAGCTTCTTTTCCAGCGTGACGACGGTGGGGTTCTCCCATCTGGAGTAGGTGTACCCCTTCTCCCCGAAGCCCGCGACTGCGACCGGGACGTCCGCTGCTTTCGCGAACCCGAAGGTCGAGGTCTCGTAGATGGGCGTGGTTAGGGACCCTGTACGCTCGTCAAACGGCTCTGCTTCATGAACTGATTTCGTAGAATCTCCAGGCATCTCGCGGGCGCCTCCGGAAGCCGGCGTAAAAACGCGCCGCCTAGAAGCCTAGCTTTTCGTTGACCAGGATGACGTGGACGTTACGCTGCGCCTCCCGTTCGAAGATGAATATCTTGGAAAGGTAGGTCCCAGGGGCGCCCAGGCTCTTCATCCTCTTATCCTCCAGGGGGACGGAGTGTTCCCGCAACCTCGCGAGAGCCTGGTCGAGGTCTTCCGTGATCTTCTGCACCCCGACGACGAGTATCAGGTTCTTCCCGCCGAAGGCGTAGGCAGCGAGCTGGCTCCCGGACGCGCTCCCGGCGACGAGCTGTCCCGAGGTGGTGACCGCGTGCACGCTTCCGAGGAAATAGTCGGCAAAGGTAGCCTCCCTCCGCAGGGCGAGTTGCTTTTCTTTGTCTTTCTCGGCTATGATCTTTGACTTCAGGTTGACCCAACCGTGGTCTCCTGACGTGAGGAGAGGCGTGAACCCGATCTCTTCAAGCGTCTTCGACCCTGCCGTCATCACGCGCGCGCCTTCGGGGAGGAGCGAGCGCACCTTCTCAAGGGCGGCCGCCCGATCCGGGACGAACTCGGCATTGAAGCCCCTGGCACTGAGCGCGTCGATGGTCCTCTCTAACGCGTGCGTGTCCGGAATGTTCTCCCATTCTGCGGTTACGCTTTGACTTGCCTGAAGTGGCGGCCTCATAGTAGAGCGGTATTAGCACCGGAATTTAACCTAGTAGTAACATCCGACTAACCTGGTAATTCTGAGTGTTTGCCCAGATCGCATAACGTGGGAAGCAAGGGACTCGAATAGCGAGGGGAGGATTTTCAGGGAGTTGGACTCCCGTTTGAACGCACGGTCGGGTTTCCCCGATCTCCGCTCTGCGGGTGTCACAGCTTTCGCTTATGAGCCCGCCGGGATGTACCTAGCCCCCGTCAGGGACTGGCTTCCCCACCTCGCTGAAATGACCTGACTTATGAGCTGTTTAAGAGCCTTCTTGGTTTCCTTATTCTGGTTGGTGGAGGACACTCGGCGAAGAATTCCGGAGTGGACAAGTTGCCGTGAACGGTTCCAATATTCCCAAACGTTTCCAAAATCTTCCTCGCACGGCATTTCTTCGAAGGGTCTCTCAGGTATGGCAGGATAATGCGTAATATCACAAGCGCTTTGAGGTGAGAGACCGAAGCGTACCACCCAACAAGAACTCCATGGTCGCGCCTGACGAACGGGTTCACCCCCATCAATCGAGCTGCTTCGGCGATTATCGGTTTACTAGTCCCGTAAATTCTGAGACGATGATACATGGTACGTCTGTCGCTTCTGTATCGAATATGGATGAATCCCTCCCCATCCACCAAGCCAGCCAGCCATCCAATTTCGAACCCATCGCGGTCCTCAAGAGGAAACGGCCGCACGTAATCGTATACGGCCGGTGCTAATAACGCCCAACCTCCTCGATTCGGAGGAGGGTTTGACTACTTCGAAACAGGATACGGCATGCAGGCCGCCCTGTAGTATCTGCAGCAGGTGCACTTTCCGCAGCTCTCGTAGTCCTTGTGCTTGCAGACCTTGCAGATGCAGGACGCCATTATTTCGCCGCCTTCGGCCCAACCTCTTTAATCTTGTCAAGGATCAGCTTCTCCGGGTCTTCCCCCAGCTCTTCCTTCAGCCCCTCCTTGAGAGCTAGAAGCCTCCTCACGTCGTGGTCCTTGACAGTGAACCTGTGGACTTCCTCCCCGAACGGCCTCACCCGGTCCGCGTCGACCATCTTGTCAGCGAAGCAGACTATCCTTTCTTCAATGGTGCGGGGGACAAGGTCGAGCGCGGGGAGCCCAAGCCTCTCGGCCTCCTCGGGAGAGATCCCCGCCCCGACATGCCTCCGCACTATCTCCACAACGACTTTGTCCACCCCCTCTTTCTCTAGGATGTCCGCCCCCACGACCCCATGAGCGACGGTCTGGATCATCGACCTCCCGATGTCGTGCAGCAGCGCCCCGGCGACGACAACGTCAACGTCGATGTCGCGCCCTTGGCGTCTGAACTCCTCGGCAATCATCTTCGCCGCCATGGTTACGGCCTGGCAATGTCGTATCGTGTACTCACGGGTGCCGCACTTCGCGTGGAGCGCCATGGCCTGCTCCACGTTGGGTATCACTTGGCGAGTTCCTCTTCCAGCTGATTGATCTTCCAGCGGAGTGCGTCCTTCAGCTCGGCGTTGTCGAGGCGGTTCAGGGGCTTCCCGCAGGTCGGGCATTTGAAGAAGTTCTCCATGGCGTCCTCGAACGTCCTCGTGAGGCATGTCGGGGTGCCGCAGTGATAGAACTCGTGCATGTCCTCGTAGTCGAGCCTCTGCTTCAACCTGTTGAGGACCTTCTTCCTCTGCGTCTGGATGAAGCCGTCGGTCTGGTCCCGCTGGGCCTTCCACCTGTAGACGAACCATCCTCTCTTGGGATCCCTCACCCTCACCCCCGTGATGAGGCTCCGGCCGAACAGGTCGTAGAGGGCCTTCCTGACGGTCTTGATCTTCAGCCCCGTCGCAGAGGCGATCTCTTCGTCGGTGGCGTTCTCGTTGTTCAGGAGCGCCCTCGCCACCCTCACGTAGTCGGGTCCGCCAATCAGCCCGGCTACCTTTACAAACGTGTCCTCATATTCGATTTTCAATTTTCTACAACCCTCTTGCCCCGGGCCGTCGGCAAGATTCTGAGCTTGCTTTTTTGAAACGTCCTCTTAAGCTCTTCCCCGCTTTGGATTTCATGTAATGCGATCGCCAGGGCTGCGACCTCCGAATGCGGCTGCGAAGTGACTGCGATGTTATAATCCGCTTCATGGTACACCTTCCCGGGCACCTTGGGGCCCCCCACCACGACCAGGATCTTGTCGAGCCCCCGCAGTTTGGGGGTCACTTCCTGTATCGGGAGCCCGTACATCGTGAGGTGGACGACGCTCCTCCCCTCCTTCTTCGCCTCCAGGATCGTCTTCCGCCAGGGCACCCCCAGGACTGCCTTGAAGTCCCCTCCCCAGGTCCTGTTGACCTCCTCCAGGGTCGCCGTCACGTCCTTCTCCGCGTCCTCGAGATAGATCGTCTCGGCCCCGAACGCCCTGGAGACCAGACACAGGTGAGTTAGCGTCCGGTCGTCCCTCACGTACCTCTGGCCGATCCTCAGGACCTTAATGCTCCTTTCCATCGTCCAGACCCGAGCTGGCCCGGGGTCGAGCCCCTAGATGAACGATTACAGCGAGAGCGTTCAGAACCCTGCTGCGACCATGGTGGCCAGTGTGATCAGGAGGAGGATGATCCCTGCCATCGAGCCTTGCCTTGCCCTCTTTGCATTGGCCATCATCTCTGTCGGAGGTCCCTGCTGCTTCCCTTCCAACGCCTCCGCCGCTGCCTTGCTCACCTTCCGGAACGCAGGCATCGTGACTGTGAAAGCCATTATCGCCGTGACGAGCGCCAGGGCGATCCCGACGGAGACTTCCTCCCCCTGGGTCGTCGAGAACCAGGACGAGTCCCCGTCTGACACAGCATAGAGGAGGAGAAGGCCGAAGAGCAGGGTCGAGCCGATGGAAGCCTGGATGAAACGGGTCAGGTTAGGCACCACCCTGGCGTTGAACTCCAGGGCGGCTCCCTGAGGCATCTTCCTGATATTGGGGCCCAGTGCGAAGGCTGTGAACATCCCTCCTCCCAGCCAAACCATCGCCGCGAGGACGTGGCCAAACGCGAATATCTGAGTGACTGTTTCCGGAACCAAGATCAGAGGATTGGACGGGTTCTTATTCAAGGCCGGATGGGCCTACCTCTATTATCCCCGCTCCCATGCCAGCCCGACCCTTGGAACCCCATGGCGAGAACCGGACGCTGGCCCTCATGGTCGACTATCTCTTCGGGAGGGGGGTAAGCAAGGCTCTGCCGAAGGAAGGCTTCAGGCTCTACCACTCGCGCAGGTCCGGACGGGTGAAATCTGTCTACCTGGATGGGAAGCTCTTCGCAACAGTCAAGCCCAACGGAGCCATGGCCCTGTCGATGGAAGGGGCGACCATACTGTCCAAGAGCCCCAGGTTCAGGGCGAACTGCGTCCAAGTCTCAGATGAAGTAGCGGAGTTCGTGAGGGGGGGCAAGTCCGTCTTCTGCAAGTTCGTGAAATGGGCCGGGAAGAACGTCTACCCGAAGGGAGAGGTCGCCATAATAGACGGCAAGGGGAAGATCATCGGAGTGGGGATGGCAGTACTAAATGGTTCCGTCATGGCACAGTTTAAGTCGGGGGCGGCCGTGAAGGTAAGAGTAGGCGTCAAGAAATGAAGATGGACAATCGGAATGCCCGCAGGATGATGGACCGGCTCGGCATCAACATGAAAGAGATACCGAACGTGCAGGAGGTCGTGATCAAGACCCCCGACAAAGAGATGCACATAACGAACGCTTCGGTCTCCGAAGTGAACGCCCAGGGCCAGCGGGTCTTCCAGGTCATGGGGGAGGTGGAAGAGGTGGAGGTCGAGAGGAAGACATTCAGCGAGGAGGACATACTCCTCGTGCAGCAGCAGACCGGCGTTTCAAAGGAGGGGGCGGCAGCGGCCCTGGAGGAGTCCGATGGAGAGGTCGCCAGGGCAATCTTGAAGCTTACCTCCTAGGCTTGGTTGGGGAGCTTCGCTCCTGTTCTAATACCTAGTCTGATAAACCCCCTCGACTCTGAATCCGTTTGGACAGCTGGGCGTTGCAAGGCAGAAGAGGGATATCGCCGGCCGCCGTGCTTGCGGCCGTGATTGTAGTCACGGCTGGGGTCACCGCGGTCTACCTGTATCCGACCTTGGCGGGTGCAAAGGCGGGTGGGAACAGCAGCTCGACTGCGACAACCACCAATACGACAACGTTTCCGGTGACCACTAGCGCATTTCCGACTTCCTACTCGACCACGACATTCTACAGCGCCTCCAATACGACCTCGTATCCTTTCACCACCACAACGACCTCAACCTCGGAGGGCTGGCAGGCTGGGACAGTAGCCAACATGACACTGTATTACTACAAGGTCCTGCCTTTGGTAAAGGTCGCCTATAATTACTCGATTTACATTTCCCAGACGGGCGCGAGCCCTGTCCTGGTCTCAGCCATCGTTGGGCTATACGGGCCAATGATCATGAGAGGGAACTGGACGACAGGCTACAGCTTCTCGTTCCCCTACCGGAGCGTGCTCAACGTCACATTCCAGTACACTCCCCCGAACACCTATCAGGTCATCAACTTCGTAGCCCAGAACTACTCTGTGCCGGGCTATTTTTCCTTCTCTTACAACACGACCCAGCAGAAGGCTATCTCGATAGCCTTGGCCAACTCGACCGTCAGGTCGTTCAACCAAGCGTATCCGTCATACGTCGAGTATGCGGGTCCCCTATACGACAACTTAACGTTCACCGGGAAGTTCGAAGTCTTCCTCTTCCAAGTTGACGGTGCCCACAATCTCGCAGCATACGTCGACATGAGCGCCGGCGCTGTCGTGTCGACCTCTTCGGGTTTCTGGGGAGCCCAGATCTGCTATCCTAACGGGTTCTGCTACGACAGCCCTTGGAGAGACTGACCGACTCCTAACGTTTAATTACGCAAATCCGTGGCAGACGAAAATCACTTCACATGACCTCTGCCATCGAAGAGACCGTGAAAGCGCTCGTTGAATTCGAATCGGAGCTCGACAGGGCCAAGGCGGAGGCCGCCAGCGCAAAGGCAAGGGCGATGAAGGACGCCATGGACTGGGCTGAATCAGCGAAGTCATCTGCGATAGCGAGGGCCCAGGAGATCGCTTCTCGGAGGGTAGCCCAGGCGAAGGCCGAAGCGGAGGCTGAGGCGGCCAAGATCAAGGAAAAGGGGGAGGCAGACCTGAGGGCTTTCGAGGGTTCGATATCCAAGCACAGGACCAGGGCGGCAGATTTGGCAGCGTCGAGGCTGCTGGGCGAGTCGGCATGAAGGTCGTGGCCGTGGGTGGGAAGGCTTTCGTCACAGGCTTCGTCCTTTCAGGGGTGAACGGGGAATACGTCTCTACCCCAACGGCTGCGCTCGAGAAGGTCCAATCTCTCTCCAAGGACCCCGCGGTCGGGCTGATCATGGTGAGCGACGACGTCGCGAAGCCGATAGCGGAGCAACTCACACTCATGAGGGCAAAGAAGGCGATACCTCTGATCTACGAGGTACCAGGGCCGGGGAGCAAGAAGGAGAAGGTCGAGTACCGGGCGATGCTGAGGGCGATCCTGGGGGTATGAGGGCGTGAGCAAGGCAGCCGCAGACACCCTGGAGAAGGTCTCAGGTGAGTTCCAGTCCGAGGCGCTCGCCGACCTAGACGCGGGCCGTTCCGAGACGCTGGCCAGGGTCGAGTCGGTGAGGAAGGAGACCGAGGCGGCCGTCGCCAAGATCATCGAGACTGGGGTGAAACAAGCTGAATCGGTGAAGAGGCAGATCATAGGCGCGGCGGAGCTCGAGTCGAGGAACGCCCAGCTCAGGTCGCTGGAGAGAGCGATCAACGGGACCTTCGAACTCGCCGCGAGCAAGATATCTGGCTCTTCAGGGTCATCCTACGAGAAGGCCATCACGGGGCTCATCGAGGAGGGCGTCGCTGTGATCGGGCCGAAAGCGAAGGTCCAATGCGCCAGCAAAGACAAGAAGGCGGTCTTAGCCGCCATAAAGAAGGCCGAGGGCAGAGCGAAGGTCACTTTCGACGACGAGCCCATCGAGACAATGGGGGGCGTGGTCCTCTCGACGCCGGACGGGGCGGTAAGGTTCGACAACACTTTCGAAGCGAGGCTTGAAAGGATGAAGCCGGTTCTCAGGAAAGAGGTCGCAGCCATCCTGACCGGCGGCGCCCAATCTTAGACCAAAGATTCGCCAGGCCGTCTAAACATTATAAGGCCGACAAAATCGCCGGTCGAACGGGTCTCGTTTTGCCAGTCAAAGGAAAGATTGAGTGGATTTCCGGGCCTGCTGTCAAAGCCTCGGGCATGTCCGCCGCCAAGATGTACGAAGTCGCCCAGGTCGGTGAAGAGAAGCTCATCGGCGAGGTCATCAAGCTCACAGGGGACATAGCGTTCGTCCAGGTTTACGAGTCGACCAGCGGTCTCAGGCCGGGTGAGCCGGTCATCGGCACCGGCCAACCCCTCTCGACGACATTGGCTCCCGGAATGATTAACCAGATTTACGATGGCCTTCAGAGGCCCCTCGAGGTAATTTCGAAGAAGGCGGGCCCCTTCATCACTAGGGGTATTGTAGCTGATTCGGTCGACTTCGGCAAGGAATGGGAGTTCAAGCCTGCAGTCAAGAAGGGAGACGCAGTGGAGGGCGGTACCATACTCGGTACGGTCCAGGAGACGGCCCTCATCGAACACAGGATACTCGCTCCCCCAAACACTCCCAAGGCTACGGTCAAAGACGTCGCAAAGACAGGCAAATACACCATAGCCGATACGATGGTGACAGCCGAGGACAAGTCAGGCAGGAAGTTCGAGCTGTCGATGCATCACAAGTGGCCTGTTAGGATTCCCAGGCCCATTCGCGAAAGGCTCGACCCTGAAATCCCTCTGATTACAGGGCAACGAGTTCTTGATTCGTTTTTTCCGATGTCCAAGGGAGGAACAGGGGCTATTCCTGGTGCGTTTGGCACGGGAAAGACCGTCGCTCTCCAATCAATCTCAAAATGGGCAGATGCTAACGTCATTTTCCAATTAGGGTGTGGAGAGAGGGGCAACGAAATGACGGAGGTCCTAAAGGAGTTTCCCGAGCTGACCGACCCCAAATCAGGCCGTCCCCTGATGGAGAGGACCATCCTAGTTGCGAACGTCAGCAACATGCCTGTCGCCGCAAGGGAAGCAAGCATCTACACAGGGGTGACCATGGCGGAATACTATCGTGACATGGGATACGACACCGTGCTCGTGGCAGACTCCACAAGCCGCTGGGCCGAAGCACTCAGGGAGATCAGCGGCAGGCTGGAAGAGATGCCCGCCGAGGAGGGCTACCCATCTTACCTTGCATCGAGGCTGGCCGAGTTCTACGAAAGGGCGGGGAGGGTCGACACCTTGGGCACGCCCGCGAGGACGGGATCGATCACTCTCGTTGGTGCGGTCTCCCCGGCAGGCGGGGACTTCACCGAACCTGTCACCTCGCAGACCATCCGCTTCGTGAAGAACTTCTGGGCCCTGGACGCAAGGCTCGCCTACTCGAGGCACTATCCGTCCATCAACTGGATGAGCTCCTACTCAGGATACATAGACTCCGTCGGCAAATGGTGGGCCGAGAGAGTGGACAAAGAATGGTCGTCAGTGAGGGCCGAGGCATATGGCATCCTCCAGAGAGAGGACGCTCTGAAGGAGATCGTCCGCCTGCTCGGGCCCGAGGCGCTCCCCGACGAGGAGAAGCTCATACTGGATGTCGCCAGGATGGTCCAGATTGGGTTCCTTCAGCAGAACGCCTACGACGACGTCGACGCCTACTGCAGCCCCCAGAAGCAGTTCGTCATGATGAAGATGTTCGTCCAGTACCATCAGGAGGCCCTGAAGGCGCTAAGGAACGGCACCCCTCTCTCCAAGATCAGAGGGATGCAGGTGATAGCGCCGATGCTCCGGGCGAAGTTTGCCATCAAGAGCGAAGATCTAGGTAAGCTCGAGTCACTTTCCAAGCAGATGTTCGACGAGTTCTCCTCCATCTCGGGGGTCCAGGAGCTCAAGGCGGCATGAGCAAGTCCTCTTCGGGGCTCGAGTACAGCAAGGTGGCGGAGATCAGGGGCCCGCTACTGGTGGTGGACGGGGTCGACAGGGCCGCCTTCGACGAGCTCGTGGAGATAGAAGACGATACCGGCAACAGGAGGCTAGCCAGGGTCCTGGAGACCGGGTTCGGCAAGGCGGTCGTCCAGGTATTCGAAGGGACGTCGGGGCTCTCGGTCAGCGGGACAAGGGCGCGCTTCCTCGGGAAGACCATGGAGCTCCCTGTCTCGGACCAGCTTCTTGGAAGGGTCTTCGACGGCCTCGGAAGGCCCCAGGACGGGCTCCCCGAACCTGTTGCCAAGACATTCCTCGATGTGAACGGCGCGCCCATCAACCCAGAAAGGAGGGAATACCCCACCGACCTGATACAGACAGGAGTGTCTGTGATCGACGGGATGCTGACGCTTGTCAGGGGGCAGAAGCTCCCCATCTTCTCGGGCGCCGGGATGCCTCACAACATGCTCGCCGCCCAGATAGCCAGGCAGGCGACGGTCGTCGGCGAAGGAGAAGAGTTCGCGGTCGTGTTCGCCGCGGTCGGGGTGTCACACAGCGAAGCCTCGTTCTTCCAGAGGACGCTGGCCGAGTCAGGGGCGATCAGGAGGAGCATACTTTACCTGAACCTGGCGGACGACCCGGCTATCGAAAGGATAATCACGCCGAGGGTGGCGCTAACCGCCGCCGAATATCTGGCCTTCGAGCTGGGCATGCACGTCCTGGTCATAATCACAGATATCACAAATTATTGCTTCCGGGGGGACACCGAGGTCGTGTTGGGCGACGGCACCATCACAAAGATAGGAAAGTACGTCGAGTCCGTGGCTGGTCCCGTGGATTACTCGGCCGACCTGCCGTCCACGTCGGGTCGGGTCATGCTCAGCGTCCCTCGGATTAGCACGACGTCACCTTTGAGCGCCCTTAGCTGGGAGGGGTACCGTACGCTCCCTTCCAGTGTCATGTCGGTGCAAAAGGTGGCGTCGCCTAAGCAGTTGGTACGCATCAGAACGCGGTCAGGCGCCATCCTCACCGTGACGCCCGACCACAAGGTCCAGGTCGACACCCCGGCTGGCCCGCAAATGCTGGCTGCGGAGTCCATCAGGGCAGGCCAAGAGCTTTATTCTGTTGGGAGGTTCGAGTTCCCCTCGGTTCGCCCCAGCCTGCTCGGTCAATTTCTTGACTGCACGACCAACTTCTACTTCCACCTCAGGAGCCAGGAACTTGAGGCGAAGCTAGCGGAGAAATTCAGCAGCCTAAGGGCGGCCTGTGAGAGGCTTTCTCTCAACTACCGTAGGGCCTCCGACTCCTATCGTAAGAGGTGCTTTAGTGCCGACGAGCTTCTTGCCATCAGCGCCAGTTTGGGCCTCACCTTGGAGGAGACCTCGAGCAAAATAGCGTACGTCACCGCAGGCAAGAAGGACAGGCTCAATTTCGCGGAACCGATTATGACGCCGGGCTGGCTGAGGATTCTAGGGTGGGTAGCCTCCGATGGGACGATCTACGAAAACGAGGGCCAACACAACTACCATGTGACCTTCGGGAACCGGAACGAGCAGCTCATCGGTGAATTCATCGGGGAGGTAAAAATGCTGTTCCCAGGCACGGACGTCTACGTCGCACCAAACCAGGACGGCGTGCTAATGGCGACAGTGAGCAGTCGTGCTCTATGTCAGGTTCTTGGACGACTGCTACTGGATGGCAAGGACGAGGAGCTGTCAGCGGTCTTCAAGATGCCCCCCGAGTTCATAGCGGCGTTTCTAGCCGGCTACCTCGACGGGGACGGCTCAATCCCGCAGGGAAAGAGCCTGGTACAACTCACAACGACGAGCAGAATCCGGGCGAAGCGCCTGCAACAGCTCCTGAAGCGTCTAGGAGTAGCAAGTTGCATACAGGAGCGCGACTCGGAGGGCACGTTCGGACGCAGCCACATGTTCGACGTCATAGTCAGGGGAAAGAGGAATGTTCTGAGGTTCGCGGAGATGGTTGAGCTTCGCCACCCAGAAAAGCGAAGTCGACTCGAGGAACTCGCCAGGGATCTAAGCTCGCATAGGCACGAAAGGTCCGACTACTTCGATCTCGCACCCCTTGAGAGCAGCCGACTGTTCAAAGCTTTCAGGAAGAAGCACGGAATCAGTGCCGTTCGCCTGGGCCGTTCGAGCACGATTTCCCAGTTCGAGGCGAACGAACGACGCGTCTCAAGGACCCTGCTCGGCCGTTGGCTGGACTCGGCTAGAAAAGCTGTCGGAGAGAGCGATTCGGAATACCAGAGGTTGCGCCTCCTAGTCGAAGGCAACTACGTGCTAGACGCGGTCACCGAAGCCGAAGTCATTCCCAACGCGGGCGAGGAATTCGTGTATGACTACACCGTCTCGGACACCCATAAGATTGTGACCGGGGACGGGATTGTGTCCTCAAACTGCGAGGCCCTCCGGGAGATTTCAGCCGCCAGAGAAGAGGTCCCGGGCAGGAAGGGCTTCCCGGGCTACCTCTACACCGACCTTGCCACCAACTACGAGAGGGCAGGGAGGATCAAAGGGAAGAAGGGGAGCATCACCCAGATGCCTATCCTCTCGATGCCGAGCGACGACGTCACCCATCCCATCCCAGACCTGACTGGCTACATCACAGAGGGCCAGATATTCCTTGGAAGGGAACTGTTCAGGAAGGGCATCTATCCCCCGGTGTACGTCCTCTCAAGCCTCAGCAGGCTCATGGGGCCGGCTCTCGGTTACGTGATCAAGCAGGGGAAGGCGAACCCAGACCACCACCAGGTGGGGAACCAGCTGTACAACGCCTACGCCAGGGCGGTCGAGCTAAGGGCTCTCGCCGAGATAGTCGGCAAGTCAGGCCTAACTGGCTCGGACCTCAGGTACCTGCAGTTCGGGGACGAGTTCGAGCAGAAGTTCCTCAACCAAGGGTACGACGAGAACAGGACATTCGAAGACACCCACCGCATCGCCTGGGAGACTCTGTCCGTCCTCCCCGAGAACGAGCTGACCAACATCAAGGAAGAGTTCATCAAACAGCACTACATCAAGGGGAAGTCGGCTGGGTAGGAAATGTCCGTAGCATCAGGCGGCAACGTCCTCCCGACCAAGATCGAGCTCATCGGCACCCGCAAGAGGCTCCAGACAGCTGTCAGAGTGAAGAAGGTCCTGGACGACAAGCGTGACGTGCTCCTGAAGCGCCTGGACGAAATGATAGAGCATGCGACCGCTGCCCGGGACGAGATATCGCAACCCCTCTCAGACGCCTACCTCGCGCTCTACGACGCATACCTCAAGCTCGGCCCCCTCCGCCTCGAGGGCATAGCCGCCAACACCCCGCCAATGGTGGAGGCTGACGTGAGCGTCCGCAGGATAGTCGACGTGGACATACCTTCGCTAAAGCTTTCGGAGAAAGAGGTGGGTATGACCTATGGGTTCGCAGACAGCAACGTCGCAGTCGACAGGGCATCAAGGCAGATGAGGAAGGTCCTCCCATCGATTTTCCGCGCGGCAGAGTTTGAGAACGCCATATTCAGGCTGGCGAAGGAGCTCGAGAAGACCCAGAGGCTTCTCAATGCCCTCGAATACATGATCATACCCCGCTATGAGAGCTCCATCCGTTTCATCCAGGCTACCCTCGAGGAAAGGGAAAGAGAGGAGTTCTCGAGGCTCAAGCATGTGAAGAAGATGCTGGAGAAGAAGGTGGCCCAATGAGCGAAGATCTGGTCGACGAGCCGTTCAAATCCGCTGCCAAGCGCGTGCAGGATACCTACGACCAGGCCGCGGAATCGCTGAAGGCGAGCGTCCAGAAGGCGAAGTCAGCGGCCCTTAAGAAAGTCAGCGGCTAGCCTCGTCTGTCCTGGCGACTACCGCCTTTATGACCTGGAATATTACGAACATCCCAGCCACGAAACCGAAGGTCGAGAAGGTGATGGCGAGCACGTTCCCGGAGTAGCCCACAGCGTCCCCAACGTAGAACCCCAGGAAGACGCCGCCGAGAATTAACGGGGTCAGCACCAGGGCCGTGGTCAGCACGACGATGATAAGCGCCCTCTTTCCCTTGTTCAACGATCCCCGGCCCTAGGTGCCAGGGTAAAACCGTTGCCGGGGTCCCTGCGGTTCTGTTGCATAAACCGGAGCGGGGAGAGTCGGCACCAGCCTCGCAACACCCCCGAACGGCTCAGAGAATCATAGCGAAGTATCCGTATTGCATCCACACACCACCTACCCGGAAGGCCCAATAGGTGACCGAACCATACAGGGGGAGATTGCATCCTCTGGCCACACAACTGACTTGGTCGATAGGACTCAACGGGAGGACATAGACTACAGGGGCAAAGAAAAGAAAGGCGAGAACAGCAACGACGAGAATGCCTAACAGTCTTCGGTTCATCGGTATCCTATCAGTATCGAGGGGCAATTAAGACCAACTCTGAGAACAGTCCAGCACCAGTGGCGCAACAGGGAGGATTCCCAGCACCCATGAACGCAACAGAACCGTCCCTGCGGCTTGCTCGCACTTTGAGTAGCCACTTCATTGTGGGGGTTTGGTGTTAAATCCCCCTGGCCCGTAGTAGGGTATGGAAGAGACCCGGACTGCATGCGCTGCAATAGAAACTTGCCCATTTCTAGCTTCTACACCACCGTCGGGATTCAGGTACGTATGCAAGGCATGTGATATCGCCAGCGCCAAGTCTTACAATCGAGCTCACCGCGACGAGAAGATACAGTACGACCGAAAGTACGCAGCGGAGAATCCTAGGAGAAAGTGGGCCCACGCTTGTCCGGCGAGTCATAGGAGGGCCCGGCTATGTCGTAGAAATGACCTCGGAACAACTCTACGAGTTGGCCAGCAAGGAGGACAACTGTTACATCTGTGGCTGCAAGCTCAATTGGGGCTTAGGGAACAAGTGGAAGATGCGGAGAGATAGCCCAAGCCTCGACCGACTGGATAATGAAATGACAATCAGAGCTGATAACATTGCCATTCTCTGTTACAAATGCAACGCCACAAGGCGAGACAGGACTCTCAAAGAGTTCATCGAGTACTGCGCCGCTGTAGCTACACGATTTCACTCACATTTCGAGTAGCCGCAAGTGGTGCACTTATAGCAACCCGATTCGAAAATCAGGGTAGGCTCGTGACAATCTGGGCACGTCGCCCCCTGCCTCTGACCCTTCGGGTTGGCCGCCTCGGGGGTACCTGACTCCTTCACCACGTGGTTCAGTGTCAGGAGCTCCAGCGCCTTGGCTATGGCGTCCGGGATCGACTGGAGCTGGGTCCCCTCGTCCCAGGAGACGTATTTCCCCTTGATCCCCTTCAGGGTGCCAATGACGCTGTTGATGTCCCCTCCGTGCTGGAGATAGAGGCTGATCAGCCTCCCCAGGGCCGCAGCGTCGGCGTTCTCGTCCGCTCCCGACTTTCCCAGAGTCACGAAGACCTCCTTTATCTCGCCCTCCACGAGGTTGGCGGTCAGGTAGATGCTCCCCTGGGGGAGCTTCAGCTTCAGCGTCTTCCCATCCATCATCTTGGGCCTCTCGAAGGAGGCGGCTGGCTTGGGCTCGACCTTCTTCGCCACCTTCTCGGTCTCGAGTATCCCCTCACGGCTCCCTTCCCTGTAGACAGTGATCCCTTTGCACCCAAGCCTCCAGGCGAGCGTGTAGATCTTCTCGACCTCGTCGGGCGTAATCTCCTCCGGAAGGTTGACCGTGCTCGATATGGCCGTGTCTATGTGCTTCTGGATTGTGGCCTGCATCCTCACCCTCATCTCGGGCTTGATCTGGTGCGCAGTCACGAAGTAGTTCGGGAGCTGGCCCTCGTTCCTCGCCCCGGTGGCGCCCATGTACTCCTTCACGAGCGGGTGGAACACCTTGAACTCCCCTTCGCTGAGGGACTTGCTCCTCCTGGTGTAGGAGAGCGCGAAGACAGGCTCGACCCCGCTGCTCGTCCCCGCGAGGATCGAACCAGAGCCCACGGGCGGGATAGTCGTGACCGCGGCGTTCCGTATGCCCTGGCTCCTGATCTTCTCCTTCACCTTCCCGTCCAGCCTTGACATGAAAGGCTGGGCGAGGTGCTTCTCGGCGTCGAAGGCAGGGAAGCTTCCCTTTTCCTTGGCCAGGTCGGTGGAGTAGTCGTAGATAGCATTCTTGATCCTCTCGAAGAGGTGGTCGACGAAACCGATGGTCGAGTCCTCGTCGTACTTCAAGCCCAGCTTGATCAGCATGTCCCCTAGCCCGGTGATGCCTACCCCTATCCTCCTGCTGTGGAGCGAGGCGTCCTTCTGCTGCGGGAGCGGGTGCCTTTCGGCGTTGTAGTCGAGGACGTTGTCGAGGAAGCGGACGCCGTACTGGGTCGCCCTCGTCAGGCCGTCCCAGTCTATGCTCGCCCTCTCGGTGAACGGCTCCTTCACGAACGCGCTGAGGTTGACCGAACCCAGGCAGCAGCACCCGTAGCTTTCGAGAGTCTGTTCGCTGCACGGGTTGACCCCCTGGACCTCCATTCCGTTGTACTCCGTCGTCGAGTCCCGCTTGATGTTGTCCCAGAACAGGACTCCGGGCTCGGCCGACTGCCAAGATCCCTTGATCAGGGACTTCCAGACGTCCCTGGCCCGCACCGTGCGGTTGACCTCGACCTTCTCGTTCTTGAAGTGCAGGAGGAAGTCCCCGTCTGTCTCGACCGCCCTCATGAAGTCGTCGGTAATCTTCACCGAGATGTTCGCGTAGTTGACTTTCTTGAGGTCCTTCTTGACGTTGATGAAGTCCATGACGTCGGGATGGTCCACCCTGATCGTGATCATCAGGGCGCCCCTCCTTCCGGCCTGGCCTATGGTCCCTGTCGTCGTCGAAAGGAGCTCCATGAACGAGACGGCGCCGGAACTGTAGATGGCCGAGTTGTTCACCGGGGCCCCTCTTGGCCTCAGCACGGAGATGTCGGTGCCGACCCCGCCCCCGAAGCTGTAAGTTCTTGCGGCTTCCTTGCACCAATCGAAGATAGCTTCGATCGAATCTTCACGGATTTTGAAAAAATAACAATTCAATAACGTAGACTTTCTATTTTGTCCTGCGCCAAATAGAATTCTTCCGCCTGGCACGAATCGATAATTCTCAAGTAGCCAGTAGAACTTCGACGCCCATTCCTTCTTCTTCTCGTCCTCCATTTCAGGCGAGGCGAGCTCCTTCGCCACCCGGCGCCACATGTCTGCGGGGACCTTCTCGGTCTGCTTGCCGTCGGCGTCTCTCAGCGCGTACTTTTCGTAAAATACCCTGGCGCGCAGTTCATCTCCTTCGAACGCCGCAAGGGTCTCTGTCGGAAGCTTGACTTCCTTGGTCTGATCTCCGGCGTCCGGAGAGTCACGTGGTTGTTCAACTATTGACGTCATAACCTTGGCCTTGACCCCATCTCCCGCGATATATATCTCACCCTCGGCTGATTCTTAGTTAACCATCAAGCAAGGGCATGGCCGCGGGCTTCGACAACATGAGATGCATCGCTGTGAACTCTTATTGACAAGATGTTAATGCGATTCGTGGCAGGCTAGGCCGCCGTCGAATACTGCGACATCGCCACAGACTTGCACCGCGGACATCTGGCCCCGTTCTGCGGCAGCTTCGCCCCGCAGTTCCTGCACACGGATATCGTCCTGTCCACTTTGAAGTAGGGGAGCTTGGGGGTCGCGTTCAGGATGAGGTTGTAAATCCCCCTCACCTCCTCTGCTGAGCCGTCCAGCGTCAGGGACATCCCGCCGTGCAGCCCGACCGAGAGCTTCGACATGTAGTCCATCTTCTCGGGGTTCTCGAGGTCTGCCAGCTGGAGCCTGGGCGCCTGCGTGTATGCCCCCTTCTGAAGAGGCTGCAGGTTCGCCTTCCCATACTTCTCGGAGTCAAGGCTGGCCAGCCTGAAGGCCCCGTCGAGGTCAAGCATGGCCACCGCCAGCCTGTCTATCTTCGTCGACTTGTCGTCGGCCACCTGGGTGGCAGTGCCGACTATCTTGTCCGCCAGATCGTAGCGAGAAGCGGTGGTGGGGTCTCTTATCAGGCTCGCAAGCGTCTCGTCGAGGCCGACCATGTTCATGATGAGAGGCATGGCGTCGGAGGTGACCGCGTCCGATCCGGAGGCGAGGGACGGGAGCAGTCCGCGCTTCAGGGTCCTCTCGATCAGCCTCCTCCTCGTGGATAGCGCGTCTGATGCCACCCCTATCAGGAGGGCGAGCTTAGCCCTGAAGTATGTCTCGTCCTGGTTCGAGTCGTAGGCAAGCCTCGGGAGGTTGAGGCTCAGCCCATGGAGGAAGCTGACGTTGTCCCCCTGTGAATCCTGGGAAAGGACGTTGGCGTTCAACCCGAGGAAGCTCCTCTTCTGGTCGGACGAGAAGAACGCTATCCTCCCTCCGTTGAATATTATCGAAGCCGCGTCTTTAAGGGTCTTTGTCTCATCCACCCTGTTGGGCTTGGCGAGCAGGAGCCTGACGTCGGGCCTGGGGGTTTCCTCCACGTAGTTCCTGTACGCTCCCAATGCAGCGTCCAGAGTCTTGTCCATGACCTCCCGGCTGACCTCGTCATGCCTGTAGGGATTCAGGTCGATGCTTATCCCTGGTCCGACGGAGCCGGCCACTGGGGATCCGATGGTCTCGAAGAACCTCAGTAACACCGTTTCGAGCTCCCTCTTCCCCCTTGATTTGCAGTAGGGAGCGACGTACTGGAGGAAGTTCCTGAACGTCACTTCATCCGATGCCTCGCGCGTAAGCATGGATGCCAGGTTGAGCACGATGTTGAGGGCCCTCTCGGCGTTCTCGGGGCTCGGGATCATCGACGTGTTAGCTATCTTGCCCCTCGGGTTGAGCCCGGCGCTCCTCATGGAAAGGAGGTCCACGAAGACCGTGTCCGGGGTGAGCCCCCACGAACCGGCGTTCGTGATGTGGATGTCTCCCGAGAGATGGGCGTCGGCGACGTCGCGGGGGAGCTGCTCGAGCAGGAGATACTCGGAGAACACCTGCTTCCCTGTCTGGTGGATGAGCGACTCGACGTTCCCCCCGTCGTCTCCTGCCTTCCCCAGCAGTTGGGTCACGTCGTAGATGGGCATCCCAAGCCTTGTCAGCTTGTGCCTGTACTCTTCCATGCTGTGCTCCACGAGGAGGGCGTTCACAATCTCACGAATGAGGGGCGCCGTGAGATACTGTGTCTGGAACTTGTAGAGCCTCGACTCGGTCTCGCTCGTTATCTTCTGGGCAAGCTCGACAGGCATCCCCGCCTCTTTCACGAGGGACTGGAGGATCTTGTTGGCGTTGAACTCCTCCATCGTCTGGTGGGACGTCCTGACGTAGAGCTTCCCGCTCTCGACCAGAGACTGCTCTTCTATCTGCCTGGTGAGGTTGAGGACGAGGCGTCCAAGATTCGTCACGGTGTACTTCCTCTCCTGCCTGTTGAGCTGGATCAGCAGCTGTTTCACGAGCTTCCTGAGGTGGTAGGCGAACTTCCCCGACTCCTTCTTCGATTTGAAGCCGGCGAGGGTCTTCAGGGCGCTGTATGTGAGCGGGCCCTTGATGTTCAGGATGCGGAGTATCTCCAGCCTTTGAGGGGAGGCAATCACGCTGTAGATCGTCTTGACCCTACGGGGAGCAGCCTGCACGTCAGCGTTCTAGGTCGTTGTCAATTGTATTTAACGGTATGATGATTGAAGTTCACAAAGCGAGAGGGATGGGGTCGCCCGGATTTGAACCGGGGATCTCAAGCGCTCTCGTCTAGAATCCCAAGGCTACTTCCAAGTGGGTTTGAAGCCTAGACCAGACTAGCCGACGACCCCGCGTTCTCGGCGTCGCCTTCAGGCGTAGTTATGGGTTCTGTGCCTTGGCCGCTGGTCTCCCTGACGATACGAACCCGCTGCCCTCCACGAAGAACCTCCATCTGCGTGCCGTGCCTTTCGAAATCCCAATCCTCCCGCTAGTCTCTATCCTCGCAGGTCTGGACCCGCTTTCGAGCCAGAGCGCTTCGGACGTGACCAGGTCTTCTCCGTTCAGGCGTCTGTCTATGGCGAGTGCCTTCGTGAGCCTCCCGGGACCGTCGGCGATGTGGGCCGGCGCGCCTGACCCTCTATTCCTGACCATCTCCGACACCCCCTCCAAGGGCTCGATCGCCCTGAGGAGGACCGCGCCCGGTGTCCCCGGGAACTCGGTCGTCACATTGAGGCAGTGGTGCATTCCCATCGTGAAGTAGACGTAGGCGCAGCCGGCAGGTCCGAACATCACCGCGTTTCTCGACGTCCTACCGGCGTACGCATGGCTGGCCGGGTCTCTGCTTCCTCTGTATGCCTCGGTCTCCACTATGACCCCCGAGAGCCTCCTCCCCCCGTCGATCCTGACGAGTCTGCAGCCCAGTAAGTCTCTCGCCACCGCAGGGGTGTACCTCTCGAAGAAAGCTCTCCGGAGCCGCATCAACGTCCCCTGCCGGCCACCATTGAAAATGCTCCTTGTTCCTTCAGGCAAACCAAACTCCTTTAAACGCTGCATCACAAAAGGGAATGCTGGTCTAGATGAAGGCAGGTTTCGAGGCAGCGGGTCTCATCGCCTTGCTCTTCGTGGTGACGCTCGCCCTTGGCCTGGGATTCGGAGGGACAGGGCTCGCAGGGACCTTGTCCAACCCGGGCATATCGCAGGTGCTCGCGGGCAGAGGGGGATCCGTTAATCCCCCGACCTTGATCATAAGGGCGGAGGGCATCAATCCTGCCTACCTCTACGACTCCGCCTCCTTCCTCACCGTCCCGACCTTCATGCTCGTCCCGTTGAGAGACCTGCAGATCGCACTGGTCCAGGAGAGTCAGCCCCTTGCACGCAACCCCCTCCATCCTGAAATCCGGGTCGTCTTCACCAACTCCTCCGGGATGGCCGAGGCCATCGTCTCCCCGGGCAACTACACGGTGTCTGTGAAGGGATCGATCTTCGCGTTCAACACCACGCTAACCTTCAGGAGCAATTCGACCACCACCCTGGACTTCAGGCTCCTTCCACAGCCTACGAAGCTGTCTTCCATCAATGTAGTTTCCCCCGACTCCATATCCGGAATCGAGTCAGCGAGCGAGCTCTACGCTACCGTGGCCGGGGGGACGCGCCCCACCCAGGGCTTCGCCGAGATAGTGGGCCTCCAATCTTCCAACGCAGGTGCGGGGGGACAGCTGGAGGTCAACGGCACTGTGGTGGGAACGCATCCAGGAGGAGGCGAAACTTGGGTGGCCATCTCTCCATCGGGGGCGTTCATCCCATATCCTACCTACGGCCTCTTCCTCTTCCAGTACAGACCGAGCGCTCAGGTGACCTATACTGCCGGCTGAGCTCCCCCCCGCGGAAGTCCTTCTCCTTGCGGCGGACACCGCTCTGATTGCCGCCTCCTTGGTGGGGATCATCGCCCTGAAGCGGTCCCGCCCCCCGACGGTCCTGGACGCACAGGGCGCCTTCCAGGTCCTGGACAAGTCCATCGTAAAGTTCGTCCCCTCTCTTTCGACGGGCTTCACGTGGGGGGAGGCTGTCGAACGGCTGAAGTCCCATGTGGATATCAACTGGGGAAAGATGGAGACAACCCTTGCCGAATACGAGGCGTTCCGGTACGGAGGGCGCCCGATGCCTAGCGGCGTCGACGCCGAAGTAGTCCGCCTCGCCATGAAGCTGAGGAGGAAGATAATTGGATATCGAGATCAAGGAAAGAGTCCTAGGACAAATTAGACGGGTCGTCGTGGGAAGGGACAGGGAGTCAGAACTCCTCCTAATCTCGTTCCTTGCAGGAGGACACGTCCTCCTCGAAGGGGTGCCAGGGATCTCGAAGACGATACTGGCGAAGTCGTTCGGAAGGTGCATGGGACTGGACTTCAAGCGGATCCAGTTCACCCCGGACATGCTCCCGCTTGACATGATCGGAGGCTTCGTCTTCAACACGAAGGACAGGGAGTTCGAGTTCAGAAGAGGCCCCGTGTTCACCAACCTCCTCCTGGCCGACGAGATCAACAGGGCTCCGCCCAAGGTGCAGAGCGCCCTCCTCGAGGCCATGCAGGAGAGACAGGTCACGGTAGAGGGCCTCACCCAGAAGCTCCCCTCCCCGTTCATGGTAATAGCGACGCAGAATCCGCAGGAGTTCCAGGGGGTCTACCCGCTGCCCGAGAACCAGCTGGACAGGTTCTTGATGAAGGTCGACCTTCCCTACCCAGACCAGTCGACCGAGGAGCTCATCATCAGGAGGAACCTGAGCGACATGGACACCTTGAACATCGACCAGGTCCTGACGGCCCAAGAACTTGAGAAGATAATGAAAGAGGTCGGGGAGGTCCACGTCTCCGACGAGATAATCCAGTACCTGTCGGCAATAGCCGAGGAGACGCGGAAGGAGCGGAGGCTGAGGCTGGGAGCCAGCCCGAGGGCGATGGTGCACCTGGTGCACTGCGCCAGGGCCACCGCCTATCTCAGGGGGAGGGACTTCGTCACGCCCGAAGACATCAAGATGGTGTCTTCGTTCGTGCTCCCTCACAGGCTCAAGCTGGACCAGTCGGCGGTGCTTACTGGGAAGGTAGCGGAACCCTCCGAAGTCGTCCAGGACATATTCACAAAAGTGAGGCCCCCACGATAGGACTGACGAAGCGGGGGAGGGACTTCCTAGCAGCCCTCCTCTTCACATCCCTGGTCGGCACTTTCGGAAGCTTCTACTGGGGGATGGCGCTGGCCCTTTCGCTAACCGCAGGGGCCACCGTCTCCTTCTTCTTCCTGCGTCTCGCCCGCCAGAGGGCGTTCGAAATCGACCTGGGTGCCGGCGAGAGGAGGGCGTTCAAGGGGGGGACCCTGAACCTTCCCCTCGTCTTCGCTTCCCAGAGGAACGAGCAGACCGCCAACGTCCAGCTTCTGGACGTCCCCGAGGGGGTCCAGGCGGCCCTGTTGCCCGGCGGGGATCATCACCTCTCCCTCAGCATAAGCTCGAAGTTCTCGGGGGTGTTCTCGGGGTTCACGCTGAAGATAGGTGTCTTCGACCCGCTCGGCCTCTTCGCCAGGTACGAGGCTCGCAGGCTGGACCTCGCGGCGGAGTTCCTCCCCTACTCCCTGCTCACATCGAGGGGGGAGATCAGCGTGATGGCAACGATGCTCGGGGACCGCCCGGCGGGGAGCAGGGGCTCCGGCCAGGAGTTCTACAACGCCGAGCTTTACGACTCGGCCCACGACTCGAAGGGCATCCTTTGGAAGAGGCTTGCGGCTGGGGAGGGAGACAACCTGATGGTCCGGGTGGGGGAGGCGAACATCCCCGACACCCTCACCGTGTGTTTTCTCGAATCACTGCCCAGGCCTCCAAGGACCCTGCCCGGTTGGATGGACCTCGGTTCCGAGGCCGTGTCGCTGATAGGCCTTACGATCCTGGGCACCAGGTCAAAGCTGAGGCTCGTCCACAGGGTCGGGAAAGATACTACGGTCTCTGAAGCGAGCGACCTCAAGGGGCTGGCAGACCTCGTCGCGTGGTTGTGGAGGGCTGACCCGCTCAAGGAGAAGACCCAGGAATCGCCTGAGGACGCAGGCATCATAGTCACCGGGGAGGCAGAACTACAGGATTCCACTACATTCGGCCTTCTCTCCAAGAAGCCGACGGTCGTTCTGAGCTATGTGAGCGGCCGGCCGACCCAAGGAACCGGAGTTGTCTTCTTCACAGGGAACGAGAACATCAGCAGCCTGGTCTACAGGGTGATGAGCAGATGAGATTCTATCTTTACGTCACTTTGACGGCAACCGGATCGATCCTATTCCTTTACTTGAACTTCGCTTTCGTCTTCTTGCGGTCTGACACGCTGTCAAAGACCGCGGCTCTCGAGTTGGCCGTCTTCGCCCTCCAGGTCGGGAAGGTCTCGGTCCTCGGGGCCGTAAAAAGGCTCAGGACTCTCAATTTCATCACCGTAGTCGATATCCTGGGGGCCGAATTGGCCGCCCTGCTCCCCCTTCTGGCGCTCGACTTCGTGCTCACGGGGAGCGCGTCGGTCCTCGGGCTCATGAACCAGGTCTTTCTTGGCTGGACCGCGGGGGTCATTGTCGCCGGGGTACCCTTCGGCATCTACAGGCTGGCCAAGAGCATGGCCAGCCGGGGGAAGCTTACAGTAGTCCTCCCTTCGGCGCTGGTGCTCTCTGAGCTGGCGGTATTGCTCCTCATGGGAGCAGACGAACTATCATCCTCCGGAGGAGGGCTAGGGAATCTGGCGAGGGACGTGCTGCTTGGGAGCTCCGGGATAGTGGGGCAGGGCTACTATAAGGCGGACATCCCGACCCTTCTCGTGTTCGTATTCCTCTACATTTCACTTATCCTTTACGCCTTAGTTCCAGGGGAAATGCCACGGAGGCGGTTCATCGGGGTACTCTCCCTGGCCCTCTTCGCCACCCTGGTCACCTACGGCGTTGCCTACGCCGCTTCGCAGATCTCGGTCGCTCTGGTATTCTTCGTTCTCCCATCCACTCTGATAGCCTCTGGGACACTCTGGTGGACAACACATGGGGTCTAGGACGGGCTTCCTCCTCTGCCTGGTCCTGCTGCTGTGCTCGGCCTTTCTTCAAATCCGCCCCAGCTTCGCGGCAAGCGCCCCTGACCTCGGGCTGGGGTTCGGCCCCGCCAACGTGCAGCCCGTCGCAGATGGGATACCCATCTATTCATCTGGGGACAACGTCTGGCTCGAATCGTACTACAACACCACTGTCATCGCCCAACTCCTGAATCCGGGAGGGGAGACAGCGACTTCCCTCGTGACCCTCGACCCAGGCCAGCTGGTCGAGATCTACACCTTCCTGCCCAGCGACCCGGCAGGACAGTGGACCCTCTCCATCCTGTCCACTTTGGGAAGCTCAGAGGTCCCCCTGACCCTCGCCGCGAATGATTACAACCTCACCCCGAGCTATCAGGGATCAAACGTGACTGCCAATCGCCTTGGCCAGTTCTTTTCCCTCCCGGCTTCTGACGCCTATAACGTCCAGGCGTGTTCAGCTGGAAACTCGACCGGGCCCACGGCCACCTTCGAAGTCGCGGGCGGGAAAAACGGGACAGTCAAAGTATCGCTTGGCCAGAACGTGTCTCAGGTCACGCTCTCCCGCTCGTCCGCTTCGGTTGCCGTCTGGCTCGAACTCTACTCCGAGTACACCTACTCCGTGGCCCCGGGGGTCACAGCTTCCGAAAGCCTCCTCGTCGCCAAGTCTCCGGTCCAGTCCATCGCCCCGCCTGCCACAGGCGAAGCCTTTCCCCTCGTCCCCCAGATGCCCTTGCGCTACGGCCGCTTCGACCTCAGGCTGTTCGAAAGGACGACGTCTGGCCTCACGGTCCAGGAGGGTGAGTTCCTCAGAATGTATGACGGCAGCTGGATATCCATGGCGGGATGCACGTCCCTGGTCAGCGTATTCTCGAGCACCTTCTCCTTGACCACAGACCTCGACTCTTCCAACTCCACCTGGCCCCGCCATCTCTTCACGATGTACACCCATGACGGCCTGGACTCGTATTCAGTGGTCTCCGTGCCGGGCAACGAGACCGCCATCCATCTGAGGGACTACCCGGACAACAAGCCCCTGACAGGGGTGGTCATCAGCGCCTCGGGCCTCGGCCTCCGGGCGGGGGAATGGGACTCCTACAACAGCGCGGTCTACCTCCTTGCTCCGCGATACCCCAGCACCGTCACCGTCGAACTGTCGTTCAGCGGGGTGACCGAAGAACGATTCAACGTATCCGTTCCCGGACCATACCAGGCGCAGTCGGTCTCGGTCCGCGCCGGGACCCTTGAGGCGTCGGCCACGACCCAGGGCAAGCCTGTCAGCAATGCCACCTTCACTTTGGGCGTCACCGGGTCGCAACCGGCGACATTGGAGCCAGGCCCGCTCGGAAGCTTCTCGATCCTTCTCCCCCCTGGCAACTACGCGCTCTCGGCGTCCTATGGAGGAGTCTCCGCGAACGCGTTGGCCCAGGTTACGGAAGGGACTGTCAGCACAGTGAACTTGGATCTTAGCATGCCTTCAGCCCCGGCGGTCCTCTATCTGCTTGTCGCCGTGGGCTTGGCGGCGGCAGCATTCGACGTCTTCATCTGGCGCCTCTACATCAAGAGGAGAGGGGCCTACGACTGAATGCGGCCGTGGTCTCGGCTCTTGGGACCAGCGTTGCCAAGGTCAGACGGAGACAATTGGGGCGCCGGCCGCCGCTTGCACCTCTTCCACGGGCCCCCTCATCCTGGCATATAGAGGCAGGACGGCCAAGAAGAATCCCAGGAAGATGGCATAGCCGATCCACTCATGGACTCCCCATAGGGCGGCCGAGCCGTATTCATAGCCGACCCAAAGGATTACGAGTATCCTGACCGAGTTCAGCAGCACCAGCGCGAAGGTTCCTACCGCCGCCAGCCGCACGGTCGACCGGAGGTCCTTCTTCATGTCAAGGTGCATCAGGGCCAGCAGCCCGAGGAACATGGTGACCGAGGCGATGCTCGAGCAGCCGGGGGTAACCGCCCCGCTTACAGCCTCTCCGGACTTCGATATGAACTCGAACTGGGTCCCCTGCCACAGCACGGGGAGTCCGGCTAGCCCGACAAGTCTGCCGGAAAAGAGAGATGAGAGGGCCGCCAGCGGCTCCCCGAATATCCAGAGCAGCACTGCCGGCGCGCCTGCGGCGGCAGCATAGACGGCGGCATAGGGAAGCATGAATTTGGCCGCAGCCGGGATAGTCACAAGGGACACGCCATAGAACGTCAGGACCACGGCGATCGCGGACGCCGCAAGGCTCTGTCCGCTGAGGGGCTCTAGGACGACCAGCGCTCCAACCATGCACGCGCCGACGACACGGGCAAGGAGCCGTGACCTCAAAGCGCTGTCAGCCTCGATGGCTCCGCGGAGCTCCCTCCAGCGCAGCGCGAAGATCAGGGTGAGCAGGGCGACGATGGGGATGGCTACGAAGAGCCCGCCGAAGTCATCCCCTGCCGACTGGCTCACGAGGGCGGGGAACTTGGGCGCAGTTACTGCGCTGAGGGCGAAAGCCGTCCCGGCCCAGGCAAGGAAGCGGAGTTCAGTCCTCAATTGCCATCAGTTTCGGCGCGTCGGCGTGAGGGGTAAAGGCGAGGTAATGTCTGCTGAACAACCCATCTAAACATAGACGTCTGCGTATTTAATCGTAACAGGTTGAACGAAGCCGGAAGGTGCAAGTCAGAGTGTGGGGGTAGTCGGATTTGAACCGACGGTCTACAGGTTTCTTAGGCCGCTCCAAAGCTCAATCATCCACGTTTCCGTGTCAGCGGCTGTAATCTTTGTCGCACTGGAGCCTGTCGCCCTGCCTAGCTGCCCAACCACCTCAAGGTTCTGGGCTATACCCCCGACACGTCCGCCGGGGCGGCGTTCAGGTGGCTTTAGGGTTTCCTTCATCGGATGGCCGAGTCAAAGGCTCCAGGGCTTCCCGCCGTGAACGACAGCCTCAGGAAGCTTGGAGTTCCACTTCTCGAGGAACCCAATATCCTCCTTCCTGTTTCTGAGATTGTCTGGGAGCATCACAGGGATCTCGTCGATGATTGGGTAGTATCTGCTGCATTCGGAACAGGTCAAGACCCCTTCGACTACTACCTCTCCTTTCACTTCGAACTCGAGCAGCGTGAGCGGGTAGTGCTTGTCGATGGGGCAAGCTAGGATGTCCAGGAGTCTCCTCTGCATGTCCTTGCTTGCATCTCATCCCGTAAAAAACGCTTGGGCCCTTGGAAACGTTAATCTACCGCGGCGGATAGCCCAATCTCAGCCGGCCATAGCGTGTGGGTCCGACCTGGACTCGTTCCGATCCCAGACTCGCAAGAGGGGAAGAAGTCAAACCACACGTCGTCAGGGCGGTAGTGAGGTGCGAGAGCCCTCGTGAAACCCTGATGCTGGCACCTTTTTCGCGAAAACGAGAATACATGTATCAATACTACAGAACATTTAAGTCCGAGCGCACAAAAGGCGAAAATTGAAGGTCCGTGTTTATCCTGCCAGGGATTGCGTTACAGGCTATAGGCATTGATAGCAACACAATTTTCCTTATCTTCTGGGTCGGCTTCTTCTTTGTCACTTTCTTCTATCAGGCGAGGCTGCAGTCGTACATGGCCCTTAACGACATTAGCCGCGGCTTGAACAAGTTGAAGGTCATGAAGGACAAGTCGAGGAAGGAGGCCATCGACTACTTGGTCAACGTGGGGAAGGCTCCCAGCGACCCAACCCAGAGAGTGGACCAATTCCTCGACTACGTGACCATAATGCCGGTCGACATCGACCCAGCAGGCTTGGTCGGCAAGATCGACCACGTGGTGACCACGAACAACGACAGGGTCAGGGCCGAGGTGGGTACCCTACTGGGTCAGGGCAGTCCTGTCACGATCTCCATCTCCGAGAACCTCCTCGAGGTGGCCACATCGCTCAACATGATACACAAGATTGTACGCCACTTCTATCTGCTCGGCAAGAAGACAAATTCGTACATCACCCTGTTGCAGCTTCAGATGCTGATGCCGATGATCATCCAGGAGGCCGACGCTCTCCTCAATGCCGTGGACTCGTTCAAACTGGGCCAACCGGTAGGTGACGGCATCGGCCCTGTCATAGTGTCGAGATACATGGCAGGGAAGGAGAAGAGGGCGGTGGCCAAGGACACGGTCATGGCAGTGGCTGAGTACAAGGGGAGGAAGCTCTACGTCCTGAAGGCAGACGGGCCCATGGCTTACGTCGGCCAGCCTGGCGTCGCCATCAAGAAGATCATCGAGGAGATGGGGGTCAAGCCGAGCGCGATTGTGATGATTGACGCAGCGCTCAAGCTGGAAGGGGAGAAGACGGGAGAAATAGCCGAAGGAGTGGGAGCCGCAATCGGGGGGATCGGGGTGGAGAAGTTCCAGATAGAAGAGGCAGCCACCAAGGCGAAGGTGCCCCTCTACGCAATACTCGTGAAACAGAGCTTACTCGAGGCGATTACGGTGATGAGGAAGGAGATAGCCGAGGCCGGTGACAAGGCCTTCCAAGTGCTCAACAGGGTTATCGAGGAGAAGACGAAAGAGGGGGACGACGTCGTCGTGGCGGGCATCGGAAACACCCTGGGCGTAGCGCAATGATGAGCTCAGTCCCGGGAGCTGACAAAAAGTCCAAGCTCCTGGTGTACACCATCGAAGAGTGCCCTGCCTGCGGCCAGAAGACGAAGCGGGCCTTCACCGTGGGGGACTATGTGACGAAGGATGGCGCGAAATGTGCGAAGTGTTCCAACCAGACCAGGGTCAGCCTGGTCTATGCCGAGGGCGCGAAGTCAAGCTAGGACTGTCAAGCCGCTTTCGTCCAAGGCCATGGTGTGCTCGAACTGGGCCACCGGGCTCCCCGAGGCTTCCACAAGGGTCGGGTAGGCCCTCATGATCTTCTTCGCGACGAGCTTGTTTACCATGCCTTGGAGTTTGTCCCTTCCGTAGTCACCGGAATACCAGCTGGGCGTGAACGGGAGCGTCTTCCTCTCTTCCCAGACCCTGTCTGCGAATGCGTCTAATTCGGCCGCCCCGGTCTTCTTCCTTGCCACGATGGAGAATATCGTCTGGCTGGGAGCGTCTACTACGTAACCGGCGGCCGACCCCAGCGTGAGGAACGGCTCGATTGCGAAGACGTCGCCTCTCCTGAGATCCTGCATCCCTGGCATGTACAGGTTGGGGATGCTCTTCCCTGCGTGAACCACGTACCTGTCAAGCGTGTGGCCGGTCAGGTTCTCGATCGTCTTGAAGCCGAAGCGAGCAGCCTCGTGGTGTATCGCCCTCCCTATCTCCCCTGTCCTCGTCTCCTTTCTCGCGGTCGCGACAGCAGCGTCAAGTGACCTCTGGGTGGCCTCCAGCAGCAGGTTGTATTCCGGGTTCAGGGTGACCGTCACTGAAGTGTCAGTGACGTACCCTTCGATATGCGTCCCAAAGTCGACCTTCACCAGGTCCTCCTCTCCGAATGCAGATTCGTCCCCGTCCTGGGGGGCGTAGTGCGCGGTCACCTCGTTGACGCCAATGCCCGTGGGGAACGCGAGACGCCCGCCTCTCGATTCCACTTCGCGCCTGACCAAGTCGCACACTTCGATGAACTTGACCCCGGGCCTGACGGCCGATTGGACCAGGGGCTTCACCTCATTGGTTATCTTTCCTGACGCCTTGTACTGCTGTGGGATGATTGACACCTCTCTTCACAAACCCTTTTTTGCGTTCAGAGGCTGGCGGGCGCCGTCCGAGGTATTTCAACTGATTTCCGAAAAGGGGGTTATTTGACGAAATACAAGACGGTCGCCACGGGCGGGACTTTCGATCACCTCCACAAGGGGCATGCCGCGCTGCTGGCGAAGAGCTTCGAAGTCGGGGCCGTGGTCGTGATAGGGGTCACTTCGGACGCTTTCGCCCTGAAGGAAGGAAAAAGCCCGGACCAGGACTATGAGGAAAGGGTCAGTCGTCTTGAAGCACACATCCGCAAGAGCTTTCCAGGGAGGAGGTACTTGGTCTCGAAGCTCGACGACTACTTTGGTCCCGGGATCGCGTCTCCGGAGGTCCAGGCGATAGTCGTGAGCAGGGAGACGGCCAAGCGCGTTTCGATAGCCAACGCCCTGAGGGAGGCAAAGGGGTACCCACCTCTGAAGACCGTGGTGGTGGACTACGTCCTTGCCGGAGATTCAAAGCCGATATCCTCCACGCGCATACGGAACGGCGAGATAGACGCCGAGGGGAGGCTCACAAAGCGCGAGCCCCGGCGATGAGACGAAAGAGACGCTAACAGAGCCTTAAATCCAAACCCCTGCAGGCGAAAGTAGTGTGGACAAGGACAGGCTGGATCCCTGGGGGACGAGCGCGGTCAAGGATTACGAAAGGCTCCAGTCGGAGTTCGGCATCGGGCCTGCTGCCCCCCTTCTATCGAGGTTCAAGAAACCCAGCCCTCATCTCAGCAGGGGCATAGACTTCGGCCAGCGAGATCTGGGGCGGATCTTGGACGCCGTGGACAACAACAAGCCCTACGCGGTGATGAGCGGGATAAAGCCGACGGGGGACTTCCATCTCGGCACCAAGATGACAGCCGACGACATGGTCTACTTCCAGTCCCTCTCCAGGAAGGCGACGGTCTACTACGCGGTCGCAGACGTCGAGGCGTACGCCGACAACGGCCTGTCCTTCGAGCAGACTTCCAAGATCGCCACTCGCAACGTGGCCGACATCCTAGCCTTGGGGCTCGACCCGGAAAGGGCCGTGGTGTATCTTCAGAGCGAAGAACTGAAGGTGATGAGGCTTGGGACCGTCTTTTCGAAGGGTGTCACTAACAACATGCTGAAGGCTATCTACGGGGAGAGGCAGATCGGGCTCTACATGGCTGCCCTCTACCAGGCCGGGGACATTCTCATGCCTCAGCTCCCCGAGCTGGGCGGACCGAAGCCGGTCCTCGTGCCCGTGGGGGCTGACCAGGACCCGCACATCAGGCTCGCCAGGGACTTGGCCGCAAGGTACGACGACGAATATGGCTTCATCCCCCCTTCGGCGGTATATCACAGGCTTATGCTCAGCCTCGGCGGCTCGGACAAGATGTCCAAGAGGTCCGAATCCTCGCTCCTGACCCTGGATGACACCACGAAGGATGCCGCTCGCAAGATATCCACCGCCTTCACAGGCGGGAGGGACACGGTCGAAGAGCAGCGGAGGCTGGGGGGAAGGGCGAACATCTGCCCGGTCTACGACTTGTATCGGTTCCACTTCGCCCGGGACGACGAGCACGTCAAGCGCGTCTATCACGAGTGCACCGAAGGGATCAGGCTCTGCGGGGAATGCAAGCAGGAGGCAACAGGATTGGTGAAGGCGTTCCTCGAGGATCATCACAGGAGGCGCGACTCGTTGATGGGTGAGGCGAAGGAGCTCCTTGCGAAGAGCAGGAAGTACCTTTCATCCTCAGGGAAATGAGTGAAGATAGATGTCGAGCTCGCTGCATCCTATCGAACAGAGAATCCTGAAAGCGCTCAGAGAAACTCCCACCATGCGGCTGGAAGACATCGTGGGCAAGACCGGGCTGCAGGTCGACCAGGTCAGGCGGGCCCTGGAGTGGCTGTCGACCAAGGGGTACGTCACGCTGACGAGATCCGCGAAGTCCAAGCTCGAGTACGGCGGTTTGCCTCCCGAAGTCAAGGTCGTTCAGTTGGTGGAAGGCACGCCGCCGCCGATTCCGTTGAGCGATTTGCGCGCGAATTTTGGCTCGGACCAAGAATTCTCAGCCGCCTTGGGGAGAGCGAGGAGCCGGGGCTGGATCGTTACCGAGACCGGGCCAGGCGGACTTACTTCAGTAAGACGAGGCTCAGAGGACTCCCTGTCTTCCCTAAAGGAAATCCGAGGACTACTCGATCATGTTTCAAGTAACGCGCCGATATCGGAGAGGGAAAGGGAGTTACTGCCGGACCTGGTGAACAGGGGATTCGTCAAAGCGGTCGAACAGTCAGACGTTGCAGTTGCCGTAACTTCGAAGGGCCTTGGCGAGGTCCCGGAGTCAGGCGCTTCGGAGGCACTGGACAGGCTGACGCCTGAAATCTTGGCGTCTGGAGCATGGAAGGGGAGATCACTCAGACCCCTCGACGTCGAAGCAAAGGCGCCCGTCTTCCATCCAGGGCGTAGGCATCCTGTGCGGGACTTCATCAAAGAGGTCAGGGAGACGTACATCTCGATGGGGTTCACAGAATTGGAGGGGGACAGCATACATCCTGGATTCTGGAACTTCGACGCACTGTTCATCCCGCAGGATCACCCCAGCAGGGATATGCAGGACACCTTCTACCTTGAAGGCCTTGCTGACAGGAAGCTGACCCGTACCGGGACGGTCGCCAACGTGGCGGCGACGCACGAGAACGGCTGGAAGACCGGGAGCAAAGGGTGGGGCTACACCTGGCGGATTGAGGAGGCCCGTCGCCTGGTCCTGAGGACTCACAACACGGTCTTGTCCGTGAAGGCCCTTTCGGAATCCAGAGAGAAGGAGACACGAGTCTTCGCAGTGTCGAAGGTTTACAGGAATGAAAACCTCGATTACAAGCACCTCGCGGAATTCCACCAGATGGACGGGATCATCGTCGGGGAGGGCCTCAACGTCAGGCACCTCATGGGGTTCCTTACCGAGTTCTACAAGAAGCTGGGGATGTCGAGTGTCAAGCTCTGGCCTACGTACTTCCCATATACGGAGCCCTCACTCGAGGTGATCGGTTTCTCGGAGGCGGTCAACGCCTGGATTGAGCTATCAGGCTCAGGTGTGTTCCGGCCCGAAGTGACCATCCCGCTTGGTGTCAAGGTGCCTGTCCTCGCCTGGGGACCTGGCATAGAGCGCCTGATGATGATGCGATTCGGTTTGGACGACATGAGGGCCCTCTACGGCGCAGACCTTTCATGGCTGAGAGAGAGGAGAGAGCTTGCCGGTAGTTAGAATCGACTTCCCGAGGTTCTCAAAGATGGTGGGAGCCGAGAGAGAGAAGATCATCGACCGCCTCCCCTATGTTGGCCTCGACATAGAGAGCGTGGAGAGAAACTCCGTCCGCGTTGAATACAGCCCCAACAGGCCAGACTTTGGGACCGACTTCGGCATCGCTCGCGCCATGAAAGGCCTGCTCGGCAAGGAGACGGGGCTCCCCAAGTTCCCGGCGAAGCCTTCGGGGATCTCTGTCACTGTCGACAGGCGGTTGTCTGGGGTGCGGCCTTTCATAGCCTGCGCCACAGCAACCGGGCTCCGCTTGGACGACGAGGACGTCCGCCAGTTGATTTCCCTCCAGGAAGACCTGCACAACGGGCTCGGCAGGAAGAGGAGGGCAGTGGCCATCGGTCTCCACGACATGGATGCAATCAAGCCCCCACTTTCTTACAAGGCGGTGGGTCCCTCCTTCAGATTCAGACCTTTGGACAGCAAAAGGGAGGTGACTGTCGTGTCTATTCTGAAGGACCTCCCCGAAGGGAGAGCCTACAGAGGAGCGCTTTCCGGGGCAAGAGTATACCCAGTGATAGTGGATTCCAAAGGTACCGTACTCTCATTTCCGCCTATCATCAACGGCGCAGCGACCAGGGTGACGACAAAGACCAGGAGCATGTTCATCGACGTCACGAGCATGGATGGCAGGGCAGGGGACGACGTCCTGGCAATCGTCTCGACGACCTTGGCGGAAGCAGGTTCACGGCTAGGAACCGTTCATGTAAAGTACACCGATGGGTCCAGGGTCACTCCAGACCTCGCCCCCACCAAGATGCGTGCGGACCTCGGACTCGTGAAATCGACCCTTGGGATGAATCTTACGACGAAGGAGATCATAAGTTCGCTCCGGAAGAGTCGCCTAGACGTGAAGGGCGGAAGGGCGCTGGTCCCGAGATACAGGATTGACATTCTGCATCCGGTCGACATAGCCGAAGAGGTTGCCCTCGGCTATGGCTTCGACAGGCTCAAACCGGACTATCCTGCCAGCAGGCAACCGGGCGCCTTCAACGATTTCGAGAACTTCCTCGACTCCGCATCCACAGTCATGGCAGAATCGGGCATGATCGAGATGATGACCTTCGAGCTCACCGACGCGCCCTCACTCTACTCGAAGTTCAGCAGGCCGTCATCCGAAAGGTTGGCTGTGATGGACCCGAAGAGCATCGACCACTCGGTGCTGCGGGACAACCTCCTCCCGACTCTCATGGCTTCACTCTCGGGGAACGTGAAGTCTGATTACCCTCAGAGGGTCTACGAGGTAGGAAGGGTGTACGGCAGGGAGAAGGGAGGGGTCTCAGAGTCCTGGCAGCTGGGGTGCCTGATCGCCCACGCGCAGGCGTCGTTCAGCGAGGCGAAGATGTACGTGGAGTCTGCCTGTCGCCTCTTGTCAGGGAAAGAAGCCAACGCCCACGAGTCTACGCACTGGGCGTTCTCCCCGGGCAGGTGCGCGGAGGTCTCCGTCGCAGGAAGCCACCTAGGTCACGTAGGAGAGGTGAAACCGGAATCTATCGAAGCCTTCGGGCTCGGGGTCCCTGTTTCAGGTTTCGAGCTGAACCTTTCAAAGCTTTTCGAACTGCTAAAATAGCTCTGGACCTTCGGCAGGGCAGACGGCTTTCGTACTAAAGCGCGCCAAACGGCCACCTGCGAAGGCGGAAACGCTTTGATGAGCGGATGGTTTACCCAGTCGCGCGACAGACGAAAGCCGTTTGCCCGTTGAAGAGGCTAGGTGATGATCCCCGCTGAAAGCTGGGACATGATCCGGGCTGTCAGAGACGGGCAACAATTCCAAAGAGGCGAATGAGACGATAGACAACAGGGAGCGGGTCTACCAGGCGTTCGGGATCTTCCTCGCCGACTTTGTGCGCGACCTAAACAACAGGTCTGAAGAAGGGTGGTCCCTCTTGGTCGAAGGTCTAAGGGACCAAAGGGCCCTCAGGCTGTTAGGATACCGCGGTTCCCTGATGACTCTATCTCTCATGGGGAGGAACGGCGCGGCCGCTTTGATAGGTTTGAAGAAGGTGGTCATCCTCACCGACCTGGACCGGGAAGGCGCCATGCTCGCATCGAAGTTCGTAAAGAGGCTGAACCACGAGGGGATCGAGACTTCGCTCAGCGAGCGCAGGAGGCTGAAGGCAGCCTCGCGAGGGGTGTTCCTGCACGTCGAGAACCTAGTGAGATTCGCCAGAACGGATGCAAGCAGGTGGGAGCAGAGAGTCGGCAATTCACCCCCAAAGCCAGGCAAGCCGTACAGAGAGGGACTGAGAGGATTTAGCCGGAAGGGGACCTTCAGGCGAATTAGAGAGTAGGTGTCCAGACCAAAGTCGGCGATGAGACAAATTCGGCCAACCTGAAACCGAGTTACCAGAACCGTAAAACAAGAAGTTTATATCCCTGACAAATTTCGCTAAGAAACAATTAACGATTAAGACCGTTAAGCACGAGTGAAAGAGAAATGAGCGGAGAGAAGGAGATTGCCAGAT
>JACWAI010000073.1 GCA_014874415.1 Nitrososphaerales archaeon | reverse complement strand
TTCTCCATCTCGAGGAGGAGGACGAGCGCCTCGGACGGGGGGGCCAGGTTCTGGCTGAGGTGTGCGAACGGGTAGATCAGCACCCTCTTCGTCCCCAGTTTCCCGAGGAAATCCTTCGACTCGGAGATAGCCTTCTTTGCAAGGGCTGCGTCGTCCCCCTCCTCGAATGCTGTGAACAGGACGACTATGTCATCCTCGCGCACCGTCACAGGAGATATCTCCTCGGCTGCTTTGATCTCCTTCTTGACGGGGGTGTATTCGATGAAATCGCAGTGCATCTGGAGTATCTTCATTCAGTCTCTTTCCTACCATCGCGACCTTTCGAGTTTCCTGGACTTCTTCGTCGCCTTCTTCCACGCCTTGTAATGGTCCCGGCACAGGTACACCCTGCGGCCTTCCCCCCCCAGGCTCAGGCCGCTCCCCCCTGTCTCCTCCCTGCTTATGGACCGCTCTGCCTGGTTGCTGCACCCTGCGACGCTGCACCCGACCCCCTTGTCCACCTTCCCCAATGCTGCCACCGGCCCCCTCTCACTCTATATAAAAACGGCCGGGCTGGGGTAGGCGTGCTCGACAGGCTCCGGACGAAGCTCGGGTCAGCGCTGGTTTCCGTAGGCAGCTGGTTCGCGCACATCGAGACGTCGCCAACAGCCTGGACAATAGTCGGGCTCATGGTGTCCCTCCTCGCCGCTGCCGCCTACTCCACGTCGGGCTTTGACGGAGAGGTGTTGGGGGGAGTCCTTGTGCTCGTCGCCGGTTGGTTCGACGTCGTCGATGGGGCCGTGGCCAGGGTGACAGGACGGGCTTCGAAGCGCGGCGCGTTCCTCGATTCGACCCTTGACAGGGTGGCGGAAGTCGCCCTCTTCGCTGGTATCCTACTAGGCGGCTACTCCACCCCCTTCCTCGTCCTGATGGCCCTGTCATTCAGCCTGCTCGTGAGCTACACCCGCGCGAAGGGGGACGCCCTCGGGGTGACCCTTTCGGGGGTGGGCATAGGGGAGAGGAGCGAGCGCCTGCTCGCCCTGGCGGTCCTCTCGGTGGTGGGCCAGGCATACTGGGGGGTCGTCGTGGTCATGGTGGCTGCGCTGTACACGTTCCTCGAGCGGGGCTACAGGGCCGTCGCGACGCTGAAGTGACGTTTGCGAAGCGGGGGGTCGGGAGCTGCCTTTCGTCAGCGGTTTATGGCCCAAAAGGTTGAAGGATAGGACCTGACCGACTGGAAGAGGCTGACTGCCGACAGCTCGGGCGCGTCCGCCGTGTTCCTGGACCAGCGGCCGACACCTAGCCTGCCCATCGGCCCCCTCCACATGCCGGTGAGGTACCTTGTGAGGTTCATCGACTTTAGAGTGAATATCCCGAACCCTGCCATGGAAAGTGCCAGGAACCATACTCCGTGTATCAGGACGAACCAGGCGAAGACTATCCCTGCCACTCCCAGCACGGCCTCCACTACGGAGTTGCGGTCGTTGCCAAGGTGCCTGAAGTAGCTCGTCTTCGTCATCTCCCTGACGGCGCCCGATTTCGGCGTCCTGTAAAGGAAGAAACCCATCCTGTCGAACACGCCGTAGAAGAAGCCGATGGAGCCGAGGACGAGCATGCCTCCTGTGGCGTATCCCAGCATCGGAATCAGGGACACGTTCTTGGTCGTCATCAGCCCCTGGACCTTGAGCGCCCAGGCGCCCGACGCCAGCGAGACTGCGAAGGGGACGGCGACTATGCCGACGTATACGGGGCTGTTGAATATCGAAGTGGCAGGCGGGATGAGGTTGAAGACCACGGCTATCGTCGAAAGGAACGTGACCACTATCCAGCTCAGACTCGAAAATGGGGACATCAGCATCAGCATCAGACCCGCCTTCTTCCTCGCCGAGACGCCGCGAGCCGTTATGATCGCCGTCCAGTAGTGCGCGATGCACCTCCACCACCCCTGTGAAGTCCTCCCCACCTGCTTCTTCCAGGCTTCGAGGGTGGAGGGGTCTTCGCTCATGATCTTGACGTTGCTGAGATAGATGCCCCTCTTGCCCGCAAGGTAAAGCTTGATGGAGATGTCTGTGTCGTCCGCTATCCTCTGGTTAGTCCACCCTCCCACCTCCCTCAGGTCCTTCGTCCTGACCAGAGTCTGTCCCCCCTGGGCGGAGAACGGCGCGTCTATGTGGTACGCGCCCATCTTGGAGATCGTGTCTCCTATGTCCTGGGAAAGGGCGAAGAGCTTTGTCACCATGTTATAGTCGCGGTTATAGTGCCCGTACCTGTACGACACGAAGGCGGCCCTCGGATGGCTCCCGATGGTGTCTATCCCTTTGTTCAAAACGTCAGGGGAGACCACCGAGTCCGCGTCCAGCAGCAGGACGTATTCCCCCGTGGCCTGCTCAAGGGCCTGGTTCAGCGCGCCGCACTTGAAATACTTCCTGGAGGGGCGCCGGGAGACGACTGTCCTGATCCCCGACCTGATCAGGTCCTGCGCCTTGCTGTCGATTATGGCAGTGGTCTGGTCTGTCGAATCGTCCGCCACCACCACCTGGATCTTGTCTTTCGGATAGTCTAGCTTCTTTATGGCGTCCAGAGACCGCTCGATGACGAACTTCTCGTTGAAGGTGGCGATGAGGATGGACACCTGGGGATGCCGGCTCAGCGATGCGTCCTGTTTGGCCAGGTTCCGAGGATACTTCAGAGACATGGCTAAGAGAATGACCCAGTAGTACTCTAGGGCGAGCACGGGGATCCCAATCCCCAGTGTGACAACCTCTAGAAGAAGCCAGATTTCGAATACCATCGATCCACCCCTTCCGAATCTTTACCTACGAAGCGACCTCGTTATGTATGTTTCTAGGTCAATCCCCCTTCACATGGGCATGCAAGCTCCGAACGCCCCGCTTTGGGGGACCCGCCCTCCACCTGTCGGCCAAGCACTAATAGACCCGGGGGGCGGGCGAGCCCCAACAGCTAAACGGGGTAAGCAGAGACAACTTGGCTTCGCGCAGGGTATATTTCGCCGTCTTCGGCTCCGGGCTGGGGCACGCCACGCGGGTATCTGAGATCGCGGGCTCTCTCCCCAGAGACGAATTCCAGGTGCGGTATTCTTCTTCCGGCCAGGGGCTCCGCTACTTCCAGTCGAGGGGGGAGGGGGGTGCCACGGATTCCAGCCCCCCGCTTGACGTCGAGTGGTCCCCGGGGGGCGGGTTCTCGTCCCAGAGCGTGCTCCCTCGCTTCCCACTGACCCTCCATTCCTTCTTCAGGCAGCTGGCGTTCGAGCGGAGGGCCATCGAGAGGTTCGCACCAGACGTTACGGTCTCCGACTCGAAACTGTCCGTCGTCCTGGCGGCAAGGTCGAAGGGAAGTCCCGTCATAACTATGCTTAACCAGTTCAACGTCCTCTTCCCCCCGAGGTTCAGGAGGAAGTCAGGCGCGATATTCGAGCGGGTTGCAGGGGAATCGTTGGGGCTGATGTGGTCGCTGAGCGACAGGGTGCTTGTGACCGACCTCCCGCCTCCCTACACCATCGGGGAGGAGAACCTGTCGGGGTCTTCCATGTCGAGGGTCGTCGAGTTCGTCGGATTCACACTCCCGAAGGTCAGGCTGGAGGATGCGAGCCTGGAGAAGGCGAAGGACGCCCTCGGAATCGACGGGAGGCCCCTGGTGTTCTGCCCGATCAGCGGGCCAGATGAAACGAAGGCGATGCTCGCCCGGACTCTGTTGAGGTCCGCGCCCGAAATCGCAAGGGAGTACAACCTGGTGATCTCGATGGGTCATGCGGGGGGGTCCACCGAGCCTAGGAAGCTCGCCAACGGAGGATGGCTGTATGAATGGTGCCCCATCAAGGACGAGCTCTTCCAGCTTTCTTCAATGGTGATCGCCCGGGCGGGGCACAGCACCATCGGGCAGTGCATCTACCGTCAGAAACGGGCGATACTGATACCGATCCACAACCACCCGGAACAGATCGCGAACGCGGAGAAGTTCGCCAGGCTCGGGCTGGGCAGGAGCATGAGGGCGGAGACGCTGACCCCGGAGGCCCTGCTGGAGTCGGTCGGGGACGTGATGGGGGACCCTGGCTACGCGGACAGGCTGGAGGAGGTAAGCTCTGTCTCCGAAAAGTACGATGGGGTCGAGAGGTGCGCGGAGATCATCAGGTCGTTCACCTGAGCCCTCTTCGGCGCCCAAGATATCGGCGAAAGTCAGCGAGGGATGATTGGGTGCCGATTTCGTAGAAGCGCTTCGAGACCCTGAACGCCATGAGCTCTTCTCGGGCGATGAGCGCGCCGTAGAACTCTTCCTCCCAGCAGGGCCTCCCCCTCGGGATGAACTTCAGCGCCTCTCTGCGCAGGGCAGAGAGGCCGTAGTTTATCCACTTGAAACCCCTATCCCCGCTTTCCTTGTCGTAGCCGACAACCATCCCGCCGCTCACTTCTACGTCGCTGGGGCCGTGCTTGCCGCTGTTCCTGTAGACAGCCATCAGACCGAGCCTTCCGGACCCGAAAAGCGCCCGCATCATTTCACGAAGGGGCGCGCGAAGGTAGGCGTCCCCGTAGGTCACAAAGAAGGAGTCCTCCAGCAGATTTTCCGCTCGCTTCAGGGCGCCAGCGGGACCGAGGAGCTTCGGGCCGTCATGGCTGTAGCGGACCTTCACGCCAAGATGCCGCCCATCCCCCAGGTGTTCCTCTATCAATTCGCCCAAGTGGCCCACGCATATGACGAAATCGTCCACTCCCCCCGCCTTCAGGAGCTCTAGCTCGTGGTCGATGAAAGGACGGCCCAGCACCGGGACCATCGCCTTGGGAATGGTTTCGGTCGTCGGTCTCAGCCTGGTACCCAGCCCCCCGGCAAGTATCACGGCCTGCAATTCGCTCGTCCGACGCACCTAATCCGCATTAGATATTGTCAACTGTCTCCCAAAAGGGAGGGAGGACAAAGCTAATAGGCGAAGTCCGGGCCGCACCCCGACTGCTTGGCCCGCACAAACGATTACCTCACGGAAGTCTCCCAGATAGCGTCCAGACTCGACAGAGGAGACATCGACAGGTCCATCCAGATACTGTACGAGGCGTGGAAGAACGACAATCAGGTGTTCGTCATAGGCAATGGCGGGAGTGCCTCGACAAGCACCCATTTCGCCTGCGACCTGAACAAATGGGTGTCCGACGAGGCTGATAGGAAGTTCCGGGCGTTCGCCCTCGTGGACAACATTCCGCTCATGAGCGCCCTCACCAACGACAACGGCTGGGGGGAGGTCTATGCGGAGCAGCTCCGGAACTTCTTCAGGAAAGGGGATGTGCTGGTGGCGATAAGCGTCCACGGCGGGTCAGGGAGCGACAAGGCAGGTCCCTGGTCCCAGAACCTCCTGAAGGCGGTGAAGTACGTGAAGGACAACGGGGGAAAGGTGGTGGGCCTGTCGGGTTTCGACGGGGGAGTGCTGAAGACCGCTGCTGACGCATGCGTGGTGGTCCCGGCCGAGTCGACCCCGCAGGTGGAGGGGATGCACTTGGTGCTGACGCACCTCATGAGCGAGCAGCTCAGAGGGATGATCTCCACGGAGCGCGAGAAGTCAAAGTACTAGGGCGGCGCCTGTGACCTTAGCAGGTCGGGGACCTCGTGGAGGCTCGGCACCAGGAAGTCAGGCTCGGATTTCTCTTCTTCGATGACCCTGGTCAGGAACGTCGTCTTGTGGCCGACGAGGATCGTCTTGCACCCCGCGCTTCTCCCCGCTTTCACGTCCATCAGCCCGTCCCCTACGAAGTAGGACTTGCCCAGGTCTATGTCCTTCTCCCTCGCCGCCCGCAGGAGGAGGCCGGGCTTCGGCTTCCTGCAGTCGCATACGACCCTGTACTTCGGGATGAGCGCCGCGGGGTGGTGAAGGCAATAGTACTCGCCGTCAAGCGTGACGCCTCCGTTCGCGAGGGCCTTCCTGATCTTGGCGTTCATCCGCTCCAGTTCAGCGAGCGTGAACTGGCGCTTCGCCACTCCGGGCTGGTTCGAGATCACGATGGCCATGAAGCCGAGTTCGTCCCTTATCTTCCTGACGGCCTCAGCGACGAACGGGAAGACCCGGAGCTGGCCGGCCGTGACGGGGCTGGAGAGGCGGCCTTCACCCTTGTTGAACACCAGGTCGCTCAGGACCCCGTCCCTGTCGAGAAACACGGCCCTTTTCGAAGGCAAGCCTTGTCGTCGGGCGGTCAAGCAGGTTGGGGCCTTAACTCCTTCCCCTGAGCCCCACGGAACGCTCCCTCCTCCGAGCCCCCGGCGACACCTTTAACCTCGTTTTCGCGGCGCCACGGCTGGTGAATCCTTGACCAAGATAGCCGTCACAGGGGGAGCGGGCTTCCTCGGAAGCCACATCGTGAGGAGGCTGATCAAGGAGGGCCATGACGTGACGGTAATCGACGACCTGTCGGCCGGGTCCATCCAGAACCTGAGGGACCTGGGGGTTCGGCAGAAGTGCCTCGTCGGGGATCTGAGGGACTATCGGTTCGCGAGGGAATCCCTCCACCGTGCCGAGACGGTATTCCACTTCGCGGCCGAAGTGGGGAGCGTCGACTACCTGCACGGCTCGAAGGCGAGGGAGCTCGCGGCCCTGCTCTCCAACGTGGCCATAGACGCCAACGTGTTCAGGGCCTGCGCGGAGGAGGGGGTCGGAACGATCATCTACGCGTCGAGCGTGTCTGTCTACCCCTTCGACAGGCAGCAGGGGCAGCACGTCATGTTCAGGGAGGAAGACTCGGACGAGCGGGTGAACCCCGAAGGCGGCTACGGCTGGTCGAAGTACCTCGCGGAGAAGCAGCTGGCATACATGGAGGGCGTGTCGGTGGGGGTCGCCAGGATATTCCACGCCTACGGCGCGAACATCTACATGCGACCAGACAGGAGCCAGGTGATAGGGTCCCTGATGAGGAAGGCGATAATGTATCCCAGGGAGAAGTTCGTCGTATGGGGGGACGGCAGGCAGCGGCGCTGTTTCGTCTACGTCGACGACGCCCTCGACGCCATGTTCAGGCTGCTAAGGCACGTCGAAAAGAAGGGCAGCCTCACCGTAAACATTGGGACTACCGAAGAGTCCACGGTCCTCCAGCTGGCCAAGGCGATAATCGGGCTTTCAGGGAAGGACATACCAGTGAAGCTCGACCCGTCGAAGCCCTCCGGGGCGCTGAACAGGATGCCAGACCTCACCAGGGTGGAAAGGACGCTTGGATGGAGGCCGAAGACGACCCTCGAGGCTGGGCTTGCCAAGACGTATGATTGGGCTGTCGGTCGGGTTCAGAACCGCCCTTCCACCTAGTCCTGAACCGAAGCATATTTCTACGGAACTGGGAGAGCAGGTCCAAAATGGTCGACAAGCCGGGTGCGAGAAAGAAGAACAAGCTCCCGTGGAAGAAGATAGCCACATGGGTCGTTGTGGCGATACTGGTGGTCGCAGCAGGGTGGTACATCTACAGCAACTACATCTACAAGGCGCCCCCCATCTACGCACGCATCGACACCACCGACGGTCCGATCTACGTGGTCCTCTACCCGGCGTGCGCGCCTCAGACGGTAGGCAATTTCGTCAGTCTCGCGAACTCAGGGTTCTACGACGACCTCGCCTGGCACAGGATCGTAGACACGCCCACTCCGTTCGTCATACAGACCGGGGACCCGCACTCCAGGGGAGGGCTAAACAGCACCAGATACAGCTGGGGGCAGGGTTTCTCGAACGCCACGGGGCTAACCGCCCAGGATGTCGCTGCCAACAGGACCGTTCCTCTCGAGGTAGACCGTTGTCCTGATCTGGGGACCTATGAGGGGTACCTCGCCATGGCGAGAGAGGGGAATTTCACCTACGGACTGGACACGGGGAGCTCGCAGTTCTTCATCAACCTGTCGAACGGCACTTCCAACATCCAGATAAGCGGTTACTACACTGTCTTCGGGAAGGTCATCTCGGGCTGGAACGTAGTCCATGCGATAGCAAAGTCTCCCATCTGCCAGCCTCCGACGTGTCCGAGCAGATGGCCGGCGGACGAGCCGCTGCCGGCTGTCTTCGTGAACGATGTGGTGATACTGGGCGGTCCGCCAGACGTAACTACGGCCTAAGGCTCCACCAGCCGCGACTACCTGACTTGGCTCTTCTCTACAAATGGCGCTTTCCGTCCTTGATTTCTGATTTCACAGGCGCGTCGATGAACCTGCGTGCCCTCTTGACTCGACCTTCAACCCATTTCTCGGCGAGCGCGAAAATCTCCAGTTGACTCATCTTCACTCTTCTCCTCGCGTTCCACAGAATCAAAGCTTCCAATGGAAACTGTTTCCAGATAGGGAGAAAGAACTCTTCAGTAGTGTGTCTTCCCCTAAGAATTCCAGAAGGAGGAAAGCGCCGTAGTGCTGCTTGCGCCTCCATCGCCTTGAGACCCAATAGGTGCGGCGCGATTGCTTCCAATAGCGCGTAAGCTCTAGCAGACTGAACCCTGATGGCACTCATTGGAAGAGCCGTCTCTTTTGGAACCCTGGATGATGTTATGCGGGCATCGATGATATCTGAGATAGAAGCAAGGACCAAGTAATCATTCATACTGCCGCAAACCAGTAAGATTGTGTAGTCTCCCCGTCTGAAGTATGCTACAGATACGGACCCTTCGTCCATGAGCCATTGCGCCGCCTTGCATCTGTCTACTTCTTCTCGTAATCTCAGCTTCATAGTATTCGCAAGTCCAGCCTCTGGACGAGATATCACGTCCATCTCATATTCACTCGTCCACCGTTTGACGACATCTCTGCCCACTCCGAATGCAGTAGCTACGGCCTTGGATGTCCCCAACTCGGCAAATGCTTTCTCCACAGCTTCGCGTGGGGGGTCTTTCTTTATTCTCCGTTCTCCAGTCGGAAATGTCTTGACTTCGATCAATTCAGCATAACGTGGCAAAATCCCCCTTTCGATATGCCTGAAGCCAGGACTCGAGGCAAGACGGTAATTGGTCTTCGTGATAAAAGAGTCAAACAAAGTATCTCCTTACCGAAGGGGAGGCATCATCGAAACTAAACTAGAGTGCTCAGAGAAACCGAAACCAGTTCAACCCCCCTTGATGGGGGACGATGCTAATTACCAGCCGCGTCGTTCTGCTTTCGCTCGGACCTTTACTATGCCGTAATGTACCGCACACGAAACACAATAAAAGCGAGTTGTGGTAGGGGCCGCAATGTACGCGCCTTGAGCCCTGAGTTCCCTCGCCAGAGTCGGCTCAACCAGGTTAAGCCGCGTTGTCACCCTCTTCGCCTTGTCCCTCGGTACGCTGGCCCCGCAGTTGCTGCAGTAGACGGTGTCGCTCCGCCCTTTCCCTCCCTTGGAGCGTCCGCGGCTCTTCCTCTTCTTGGACAACTTAGAACTGCGCCAATCCCCTCTACCTTTAAACCTATACCGTCTCTGGAGTCAGTTACTCCTTCCTGTAAGGTAACGCCAGGGCGGAGGGAGGCCTCAACCTCTTAGAAGCTATCCCAAGTACGACCACAGTAATGAGATAGGGGAACATCGTTATGAGGTAGAAAAGTGGCCCTGTGGCGCTGACGACGTAAATCAGCCCGACGCTGGTCCCGAACAGGAGGCTCATGCCGAAGGTATAAGCGGGGTTCCATCCTCCGGCTATCACCGCTGCGAGGGCGATGAAGCCGATCCCCGCTGTGATGTCCGGCGTGAACTGGTTGAAGAAGTCGATTGTCAGATAGGACCCGGCCATGCCAAGGAGCGCTCCGCCGAGGGATGTGGCAAGGATCCTTGTCCTCACCACCTTGATCCCAGCCGCCTCCGCGGCCTTGGGGTTCTCTCCGACGGCCCGTATGTGGAGTCCGAACTTCGTCTTCCCGAGGAAGAGGTAGACGAGAAACGGAAGGACGAACATCACCAGCATGAGTGGACTTATCTTTAGGGTCAGGCTGGACGAAAGGCCCCCGACATTGAACAGGGCAGGAAGGGAATTGGAGACTGGAGTCCCATCTATCTCGAAGTACTTCTGGGACATCACGTAGGTCATTCCCACAGCGAAGATGTTGATCCCGATCCCCGCTATCACCTGGTCCACGTGGATCTTGGCGCTCAGGGTCGAGAAGATGAAGTTCGCCGCCACCCCCGTGAGCATCCCGCCCATCAGGCCGATATAGGGGGACGAAGGGCCGACGAAGCGCTCGACCTCAAAGTTGACCGCCGCGGCTGAAAACGCGGAAAGCAGCATCACCCCTTCGATGCCGATGTTGAGGACCCCAGACTTCTCTGTGATGAGTTCACCGTCGGCCGCGATCGAGATGGTGATCGCCTGCTGGAGCCCGAAGACCACGAGCAGGACCACGAAGGTCAGGTCCAGCGCTTCTTACCTCCGAGGTTCAGCACTTTGGTGCTGAGGTACGGTGCGGCCATGAAGACTATGATTATCCCCTGCATCGCCCAGACGACGTAGATGTTCTGCCCGACGGATGCTGTCCCGGCCGCGAGAATCGAAAAGAAGATCCCCGAGAAGATCGCCCCAATGGGGTCGTTGGCTGCGACCAGGGCGACTGCTATGCCCGCGAATCCCTCCCCCCCGAACCAACCTGCCGCGAAATTGTCCTGATAGCAGGCGACCAGGTAGCACCCGTGTCCTGCGCTGAGGACGTCCCCGGCCCCCGCCAATCCGGCAAGGGCCCCTCCGATGAGCATCGCTATGACCTTGATCGTCTTGGGGTTGATCCCTTTGGATTCAGCCTGCTTGGGCCCCATGCCCACAGCCCTGATATTGTAGCCCAGGCTGGTTCTCTGCAGGAAGTACTTGGCCCCAATCGCGACAAGTATCGCAATTATGAACATGATTGAGGCGTTGAAGAATGGAATTGCAGGCAAGGTCGCCGCCGAGGGGAATACCACATACTGGTTCTGGGCTACCGTCGGCACCCGCTCGACTATCACGTAGTACAGGAGTAACGACGAGAATGGCTGAGCCACGTAGTTCAGCATGATCGTGGTGACTATGGCTGAGGCATTCCTGTAGGCCTCCAGGATGCCCGACACAGCCGCCAGCCCGGCCCCGGTGATGCATGCGGCGATGACCGCGACCAGAGGCCAAAGGATTATGGGCATGGGGATGAATACCACTACCAGCGCTGCGGTTATGCCGCCAATGAACACCTGACCCTGTCCCCCGACGTTCCATATGCCCGCTTTCCCGGGGATGAGAAACGCAAGCGCGAGAAGAATGTAGGACGACATGTACGTCAGCACAGTAGACTGCCCGTACCTGGTCCCCAGGGCCCCGTCGAACAGGGCATAGAACACGTTGAAGGGGTTGAGGCCGAAGGCCCACATGAGAACAGAGCCAGCTAGCAGGCCCAGAAGGAGGGCTACGATCGACGGGACAACCCCCCTGAGGACCCGGACCAAGGGATTCGGCTTGATGCCGCTCGTTATCCTACTACTCCCCCTAGCAGCTTCCCAAGCTCTCCTATGCTCGACCCCCTCTGCAGCTCGCCTATGATCTTCCCTTCGTAGAGGACGAGTATCCTGTCGCTCAGGTCAAGGACTTCGTCAAAGTCGGCGCTTACGAGCAGGACCCCTCTCTTGGCGTTTCTTGCGCTCACGAGTAGAGACTGTATGTACTCGGTGCTGGCCACATCGAGCCCCCTCGTAGGCTGGTGGGCGACAAGGAGGCGGGGCTCGTTCGCTAGCTCTCGGCCCACTATCACCTTTTGCTGGTTTCCCCCGGACAGATTCCTTGCCTTGACTTCGACGCCGGCCGCGGAGACATTGAACGCGCTAACGACTCTCCTGGCGAAGTCCCTGACCTTGCCGCGGACCAACACCCCCCTCTGAGAGAACGTCGGCCTGTTTGCAGACCCAAGGATGACGTTCTCCGAAATGGAAAAGTCGAGGATCAGGCCATTAAGCGCCCTGTCCTCTGGCACGTGACCCACCGAGAGCTTCAGGATCTCTGAGGTAGACAGCTCGTTCACGAGCTTCCCACGGAGGGTGATCTCTCCCGACAACGGCCTTCTGAGCCCCATTATCGCCTCCACCAGCTCGCTCTGGCCGTTTCCTTCGACCCCCGCGAGCCCAACGATTTCACCTTCCCTTACCGAGAGGGAGCAGTTGTCCACAGCGTGAGAGTTGTGAAGAGCCGAAACGGTCAGGTTCCTGATGTCCAGGATTGTCTCACCTGGCTGGTATTCCGCGAAGACGAACTTCCGCTCAATCTCTCGCCCGACCATGGCGTTGGCGAGGACGTCCACGGTCGCGTCCTTCGTTTCCATTGTCGCTATCACCTTCCCCCTCCTCATTATTGTGATCCTGTTCGTGATCGACAAGACCTCCTTCAGCTTATGGGTGATGAAGATGACCGTGGTCCCGCCGGCCGTCAGGCGCCTTATGGACCGGAACAACTCCTCTGACTCTAGTGGGGTGAGCACGGCAGTTGGCTCATCCAATATCAGTATCTTCGCCCCCCTGAGCAGAGCTTTCAGGATTTCGGTCCGTTGCTTGAACCCGGTGGGGAGGTCTTCTGCCTGATGGTTCATGGGGACCTCGAGCCCCACCTGGCTCGTGAGCTCGGTCACCTTTCGCCTCGCTTCTCTCCAGTCGATCACGCCTGCTCTGGAAGGCTCGGCCCCCAGGATTATGTTCTCCATGGCGGTCAGGTTGGGGACCAGGGTGAACGACTGGTGCACCATCCCGAGCCCCAGGCCTATCGCATCCCCAGAGTTCTTGATTGTCACGGGCTTACCTTCTATCTCGATGGAGCCCGCGTCCCTGTTGTAGAGGCCAAAGAGGATGCTCATCAGGGTGCTCTTGCCCGCCCCGTTTTCCCCGAGGAGCCCCATCACCTCTCCCTTGTTTACCTCGATGTCCACTCCGTCGAGTGCGACGACGCCTGGAAATGACTTCCTTATCCCTGACATTCGGAGTACTTGCTCAGCCATTCACTTCACCAAAAAAGGAGGGAAGGTGAGATTACCTCACCTACACCTAGCTGCCTGATGGATTGTAGTCTTCTGGGACTGTTATTGAACCGTTGATTATGCCGTCGGTGATCTGTGTCATCACCTGTTTGGCGAGTGGAGTCAAGTACATGGCGCTGTACTGGAAGTTGGTCGGCCCTACGGCTCCCTGCTTTAGCCCCAATTCGTAGACCCCTCGTACATAGCACGGCGCGTCGCCGTTGGGGCCACAGGCCACTGTCTGGCCATTGAAGAAGGAGGGTGCGAACTTCGCGGGGTTGTTCCAGAGGCTGCTGAAGTTCTGGTCGACGACCCAGCTCATGACGTTGAATACACCGACGTCCACCTTCTTGATCTCGGACGTGATCACGAAGGAGGGCGGAGTCAGCTTGGTCGCGTTGCTGCTGTAGGAGCTGCTTTGGGAGGCGCCGCTGAAGTACTGTTGAGTCCCGTAGTAGTCCTGGTTTGCATCGACCCCGATGGCTAGGACGGCTGGCCTCGAGGAGTTGGACCAGTTCCAGTTCCCGGAGGTCGTGGTGCCGGTCGAGGTGATCCCTGGATGGGCCCCATCGTACTCGCCTATGGCGTTGAAGGCACCTAGCCCGGTCCCACCTGCCGCTGTGAAGATTATGCTGTCACCGCGGGCGATCATGGACTGGGCATCGGAGAAGCCTGTGAGAGGACAGTCGAAGCATGCCGGGGTGGTCCCTGCATAGACCTGATCGAGGGTAGTGTTGTAGGTGGTCCCTTGGACCCTGGACAGATACGAGTCTGCCCATTGCGCCCCGTACTTCCACCCGTTCCAGAACTTGTAGATGATGCCGACTGTCACGCCGCCCAGGAACCCGATTTGCCCGCGGTTGCCCGCGAGGGCGACTGACATGGCCCCGACCACTGCGCTGCCTATGTTCTCCTGGAATTTGATGGCGACTACGTTGGTGACGTTGAAAATGTCACCGTCTACCTGGGCGAACTTCTGGTTGGGGTACTGGGCCGCATACTGGGCAATGGCCTGGTCGTCGTCGTATCCCACGCCGACGATGAGTGAAAGGTGGTCGTTGATCAGGTTCGCGAAGAGCTGTGGAATTTGGGACACCGACGTGGCCACTTCGTAGGTGTAGTCCACACCCAGAGTTGTGTTGGCCCTCAGCATTCCCTGGTCTGCAAGGTCGTTGAACCCTCGGTCACCGAGGCCGCCGACATCGAACACCACGCCGATCGAATAGCCCTTGCCAGGCAGAGGCCCGGTGGTGGTGGTGCTGATCATGCTAGACGTGCTGGAAGTGGTAGAGGTGGTAGTCGTGCTGGAAGCGCCGGAAGTCATCGGAGTGGTGGTCGGAGTGGTCGAAGATGACGAGCTGGAGGTGATGAAGTAATAGGCGCCCGCTGCTACAACTAGGATGATGACTACTATCGCTACGGATACACCTGTAGAGATTGCTTTTTTATTTTGAACGTTCACGTATTTCTCGGCTGGCGGCTCTGCTCTTTGGTTATTTAAACGCCAAACCGGGGAAGAGACGGAATTCTCATGACTGACAAAAATCTATGGAAGCCTTCATAAGCCCAAAGGGGGGGCGAGCTGCGGATTGAAGGTACTCGTCGCCGGGTTCCTCACCATCGACACGATACAGCTCCCGATGCGACAGATAACGTCGGTGGGAGGGCCCCCATCATATGCGGGACTGATCTGCTCGAGATTCGGCCACAGCGTCACGCCTCTGACGAAGGTGGGTAACGACTTCCCTGACGAGCAGGCCGTGTGGCTGGCGAGGAACGGCATCTCCCTTAGGGCATCTGACAGGAGCCCGACGAAGCCCACGACACGGTTCAGTATTTCGAACGCCTCTGGCAACAGGACGCTAGCCCTTACGAGCAGGTGCGAGGACCTTTCGGCATCCCAGATCCCCCCTGACACCAGGTTCAGCGCTTCGCTCCTGAGCCCCCTGGCTGGGGAGCTGTCCCCTGCCCTGTTGACCGAGATATCGTCCCGGTCTGACTTCACCTTCCTCGACCCCCAGGGGTTCGTCAGGACGTTCGACCGGGAAGGACGGGTGACCATGGTGCCGCTCGGAGACAAGAGCATACTTTCCAAGATGGACGCCATAAAGATGGACAGGATGGAGGCCGAGATGCTGACCGGGAAGAGCGACCCGGGGCCCGCCCTGGAGAAGCTCGCTTCCATAGGGGTGAAGAAGGCCATAGTGACCAACGGGGCCGAAGCATGCCATGTCCTCGACGGCTCGAGGATCTACCAGGTGCAGGTGCCCAAGGTGCCTGTGATCGACACTACGGGAGCCGGGGACATACTCAGCGGGGCCACGGTGTCCTGGTACCTGAAGACGAGGGACTTCCTGAGGAGCGCCTGCTTCGGGATTGCGGCGTCCTCACTTTCCCTCCAGATGATCGCCCTTGCAAAGGTGGACCTCCCTATGAGCGTCGACGATAGCGCGATCCACCTGTTCTCGATGGCGCACCCTGTCGCCGCCCTTTGACAGGACCCAGTGTCAGCATGCGAGTTTCCAGGTCCCTCCTTGAAGGGCTCCCTCTCGTCTCTGGTTTGGACGCCTTGAGAGCTCCTGCTAGGTTCCCCCACACTGCTGCCTGGGCGGGGTCGACTCCGGACATCGAATAGCAGGCGTAGGCTGCGAGGAACGCGTCACCTGATCCTGTGGTGTTCACAGGGGTCAGCCCGAGGCTTTCCAGGTCGAAAGCTGGTACGGAGACGACAGATTCTCCCCGGGCCACCAGGCACCCCTCGCGACCGAGGGTGGCGACCAGGGCAAGGCTGCCATGCTCCGATTGGATCGACTGGGCAGCGATGGGAGGCTGTTCCCCAGGGCGCAGCCTCGACAGCTCCGCCCTGTCAAGGACGAGAACGTCGACCAGGTCGAGCAGCTCCCCTAAAGCGCGCCCGCCCTCCAGTGTCCTGACGCCGGGGCTGTAGAACGACCGGTGCCCTCTTGCCTTGGCGAACCGCGCCGCTGCCAGGGCGACAGGAAATGGGACGTCCATTATCACCACGGCCGAGCTCGCACGGAGCGCACGAGACACCCCTCTCAGCTTGAGGTGGGCGGGCCGCAATCCTTCGTTCGCGCCGAGGAGAGTGTGGATCGTCTTGTAACCGTGCGCATCTACGTGGATGAACGCGCGCCCCGAACGTCGACCAGGCAGTGTCAGAAGCCCGTCTATGACGACCCCCTCTGACCGAAGGCCCTCCCGGAGGGGGGCTTGAAGGTCGTCATCACCGAGCGCCCCGACAAACGATACTCGGCCCCGCCCGAGGATCCTGGCAGCCGCCACAGCCACGTTCGCCCCCTTGCCACCAGGGCACCCTTCCATGCTCCGGACCAGGACCTCCTCCCCAGGCTCGGCGAAGGCATCCTGGAATAGGGTGGTGTCCCAGTTTATCGCTCCGAGGACGGCCAGGGTGCCGTTCGGGTGAGTCAGGCGAAGGTCACTCCTGCTAGTAGGACTTGCCGAAAAGGGCGATTGAGCCCGCCTCTTCAGAACACACCGGGCATCTCCCCTTACGGCGCCCCTGGCCGAGGGGTACGTTCAGTATCTTCCCCCCTGTCTCCTCCTTCATCTTCGCTTCGCACTCGGCCTTCCCGCACCAGGGCACCCTGATCATGCCTCCGTGCTGGGAAAGTATCTCCTTGAGCTCGGCGAGAGTCGTCGCGTCGCGGGTGTTCTTCGAGAGCTCCTCGGACGCCCTCTGGAAAAGGCTGTCCTGGATCGTCTCCAGCTCCTTCCCCACCTCGTCGGGCAGGCTGGCGAGCTTGACGGTCCTCTTCCCCCCGTTGTCCCGCCTCACGAGTACCGCCTGCCCTTCCTTCATGTCGCGGGGGCCGAACTCGACCCTCACAGGCACCCCCTTCAGCTCCCATTCGTTGAACTTCCTCCCTGGCGTAAGGTGGTCGCGGTCGTCAAAGAAGACCCTGAACCTTCCGGCGAGCTCCGCAGCGAGCTTCCTAGCCTCGGCTAGGACTGCCTCTTTGCTCTCGTCGTTTACAATGGGGACAAATACCACCTGCACCGCAGCCAGCTTCGGCGGCACCACGGCCCCCCTGTCGTCGCTGTGTATCGCAAGCATCACCCCTATCTCCCTGGTCGTAAGCGCCCAGGTGTTCTGCCAGGCGTGGTCCTTGCCCCCCTTCTGGTCGATGAAGGTGATGTCGAAAGCCTTGGAGAAATTCTGCCCGTCGGAGTGCCAGTCAGGACCCTGTATCGCCTTCCCGTCTGGGAGGAGGTGCTCTATGCTGTAGGTCGCCTCGGCCCCTGCGAAGGTCTCGGACTTGCTCTTGCGCCCCAGGTATCCGGGAATGGCCATGAACTGTTCAGTCACCTTCTTGTAGATCCCCAAGATCTCGTCCCTTTCGGCGTCCGCCTCTTCTCGAGTGGCGAAGAGGCTGTGCCCTTCGTTCCAGAGGAACTCCCTCGTACGGAGGAAGGGGGTGGGGTGCCTGAACTCCCAGCGGACGACGTTGTTCCACTGGTTGAGCCTCATGGGGAGGTCCCTCCACGACCTTATCCACTTCGAGACCACCTCGTACATCAGCGTCTCCGACGTTGGACGGATGGCGAGGCGCTCCTCCAGGTCCGAGTTTCCTGCCTGCGTCACCCAGGCTACCTCCGGTGCGAACCCCTGGACGTGCTCCGCCTCCTTCTTCAGGAGCCTTTCGGGGATGAAAATCGGGAAGTAGGTGTTGCTGATGCCTGCCTTCTTGAACTCCGCGTCAGTCGCCGTCTGTATGCCCTCCCAGATGGCGTACCCCGAGGGCCTCAGGACCATGCACCCGGAGACCGGGCTGTAGTCTGCCAGTTCGGCCTTCAATATTACCTGGGTGTACCAGTCGTCGAAGTTCTCTTTCTTCTTCGCAGCCATCCCTTCATGGCTGGGCTTGGACATCGGATTTCTGGCTCGGTGGAATGCGGTTAATGAAGCTGACTGCATCATGCCGCGCCGAGGCTCACGATAGACGCCCCCAGGAGCAAGAAGATCGAGGCCGATAAGATATGTATCCGCCGAGGTGTCAGGAGCCTTCCCAGCCTGCTCCCAAGGGTAGCCTCCGCGGCCGTGGCCGCAAGCAAACCAATGTAAACACCCGAAAACACGAAGGCTAGGTTACCGTATTCGGAGACGAAGACGATCGTAAGCACCTCGGTCGCGTCCCCGGCCAAGTCCAGGAGGGCGAGCGCAAGGACAAGTCTGACGAAGAGCTTCCGCGTGCTCCCGGTCCCTGCGATGCGCGCCCCTTCCTTTTCGACGGACCCCTTGCCAACGACCCCCCTCGCCTCCCAGGCGCCGTAGGCGAGCATCACACCCCCTCCTCCCAGGCGGACCCAGAACACAGGGACGACGGTAATGAGGAGGGACCCCAGGGTGACTATGACCACAGACGTGATGAAGAAGGACGTCGCCCCTGCAAGGAAGGCAATCCGAGCCCTCACTCTGGTCGAAACGGCGAGAAGGAGGAGCGCGTCCTTGTCCGTCAGCTCGGTGACGAAGAGGGCCGCCGCCATGGCCCCGAAGGCCGCGAGGGTGATGTCCGCCAATCGGGTACCCGGACGTCTCCTGGGCTGTCGCCTATTGCTTCTGCGGCTCTTGCGGCTTCCGCTCGGGGGCCAGATACAGCCCCAGGCCTATCAGGAGAAGCACGAACGCTATTCCGATTCCAAGCGCCGTCTGCCGCTTCCCTATCTCGTAGAGGGAGGCGGGGACAAGGAGCATCGCTATGACAGCCAAGACCTTGCGGCTGACGAGGGACTCCGCTCTGAACTGGACGGTGATGAAGTAGCTCATGAGGACCAGGACGGCCGGGAAGACGAGCCCATATTTCCCGACCACGAAATCAGATGACGTCCCCCCGATGTCAGTGAATCCGTTGGCGTAGAGCGCAGCTAGGACGGCGATCGCGATGCTCGCCACCGCCATCGACTGGAGGGTGTTGCTGAGCGACAGCAGCTTTGCACGCCGGGCCGCCTGCTCGGTCCCGTTCAGCTCTATCACGAGCCCCGCCAGCACGGCCAGCGAAGCGATGATGAAGAATATCGGGTCTCTCGTAACGGTGAGGTACACTGATGCCGGAAGCTCTAGCGAGATTCCCGTCTGGACCCAGAGCGCGATGGCATACGCGAGGCTTCCGACGAATGGGACCAGGTAGAGCAGGGTGGAGTAGTCTTCATAGCGCTCTTTGAGGCTCATCGCTTCGCCTGCGCGACCAACTTGGGCTTAAAACCGTTGCTGAAGCGGCCGCAGCCTCCCAGGAAGATCCAGCCCCTAGCCTGACATCTCAGTCAGGGAGTCTCCTGTGTGTACCCATCCCTCGGACAGGACCCTCGCATACCAGCCGCGCCTCCCGAGCAGAACCTTCATGAATTCGGGCCCCTTCGACTTTCCCACGTAAGGGAGCAGGAACAGGTTGTCGCACGGGTCGCAGGCCCTGGAGACCTGGAAGGTCACTCCTTTGGCTCTGAACTTCTTACCGACCGCGAACCCGGAGTACGGGATGCCCTCGGTGGTAATGTTCTCCCCCAGGTCACCGGGGCGTACCGGCCACCCCTCCGAATTCAGCTCACGGATCGTCTCCAGGGGGAAGACCAGGAGAGCCGAGTCTGGGTCGCCGCGTCCTTCCTCCTGCCTGTAGACGTTGTAGTCCCCCTTCACACCGCCGAGAGACACGAAGGCCGAGCCTACGGGCATCTTCGGGAGCCCCCTTTCTCCGGGCGTCCTTTGCTTCAGATTGATCTGCCGAACGACACCCGCCATCCCCGCGTAGTGAGACAGGGACGTTATGGCTCTTTCCGCTTCCCCGGAGGATAAGCCTAGGCTCGGGGGAGCCCGGCTGTCTTCCTGCCGAAGGTAAGATAGGCGGTGTGCCCCACCATGATGTTGGACGGCCTTGTCATGCCGACCCTGGCCTCGAGGTGGCGGAGGAGGATCTCGACCGTCTCGACGGCCACGAACCCCTCGTCCTTCATCTTGGCCACCAGCTTCTCGGCCTGGTTAGTGGTGGGCGTTATCGCTGCCATGGGCGCCGAGGGCTTGAGGCTCTCCTTCATGCTCTTCACCACCTCCCATGGGTCCCCCACGTCGAGGATGCCGGCGTCCATCCCTCCTTCGTCGAAGCCCAGCCGCGAGTCGCCGATCTTGAATGAAACGAAATTCGACAGCCCGAGCCGCTCTATGTTCTTCCTGGCGACGCCCTGGAACTCGGGGTTGAGGTCGTAGGTGAACACCATCCCCGTGGGCTGGACGAGGTAGGCCATCAGGGCCGTCGTCGCCCCGCTTCCGGTCCCTGTCTCCACTATCCTAGACCCGGCGTGCACTCCAAGCTTCACGGAGATCAGGCCGAGGTCCTTCGGATATATCACCTGGGTCTTCCGGGCGAGCTTCATCACCAGGTCCTCTATGGTGGGCTTGAGGACGAAGAGCTCGTCCCCGAGGGTCGTCGTCGCCGTCACGCCGTACTTCTGCCCTACGAGGGCTGAGACGTCGAGGATGCCCAGGTGCGTGTGCAGCTTCGGCGTGTCCCTGGGGAGGACGAGCCAGCGACGCCGCCTGTCGCGGTAGACCAGCACGGGCAGGTCCGCCTGGATCACATCTGGGTCTCTTGACACCGGGATCGCCTCCTCCTGCATAGGTGCCTATGCCCGCCACCAGTCGTATCTCAGGAACTCTATGGACTTCTTTTCCTTGTCTGAGATGGCGATGATGAACTGTTTCCTGACCGTCGTGGCCAGCCTCCCTGACCTCACCATGGAGGTAGCGGTCATCTTGGAGTCGGGGGAGACGACCTGGACGATGTAGGGGGCGTGGTCGATCCCTGGCCCGTGCTCATAGACTGCGAAGTCAGAGCCGAACTTTATCCCCGGAGTGACCACGTAGCCGTCCTCCCTGAGCTTCCTGTAGACAAGGAACTTCTCCGTGAACTCGGGGTACGACGACTCGCATATGTCATGCAGCTGCTTGGGGGAGAGCTCCTTCCCTGCCTGGTCTTCCACGTCTATCACCTTCCGCGTGGCGAGGTAATACGCCTCCATCAGGTCCAAGATCAGGGGCGCATCGAACTCGAAGTCCTTGGGCTTGGGTATGCCGAGGGGCTTACCGTAGTAGCCTTCCTTGAAGAGCCTGCGGGAGTCTTCTATGTTCCACACCACAATCCTGTTCTCGAACAGCCGGCCCTTCGCCCTCTGCCTGGGCATGGCTACAGGCCCAGCGCCAATATGGTGCTAGCGTCCGAAGCGTCGAGCATGGCGTCAGCACAGTCCTCGATGGACTCGACCACTTCCTTCACCGTTATGAGCTCTTTGACGTTGGTGGCCGTCTTCATCACGACGGCGACAGCCTCCCGATAGTCGTTGTCGATGGAGCTCTCTATCTGCTGGACCTGGGCAGCCATCTGGATCGACTGGTCTGGGTTTATCGAAAGGGCCCGGATGCTCTCGTTGAGCTTGGAGATGCCGTCGATGAGGAGACCCAGCAGCGCGTTGATGCTCTCCCTGTACTTCTTGTTCTTCACCGAGGCCTTGGGGAGCTGCGACATCCTGAACGCCACCCCGTTGATGTGCCCGAATATGTCCTCGACGGCGAAGGCAGCGCGCAAAAGGTCCTCGCGGTTGACCAGCAGCGTCCCCACCTGGCCCAGCTCTCTGATCAGGGCGGCCCTTAGGGTCATGACGTCCCCCTCGGCGCGTTTGACTTTTTCCAGTGCCCCCTCCACCTGGGCCCTGTCCCCCTTGGTCAGCCCGCTGAACTCTTCAAGGAGCACCCTGGTCGCGTCCAGGACTCGCCTCATCTCGTCCTGGAGTACTACTACTGTCCTTCTCCTTGCTTGGGTTTCCCCTTCTTGACCCGACACAGGCGTCGCTCGCTCCAACCCTTGAAACCTATTGGATTTAAAACTGAGGCGATATTCGACGGTGTTCTTAGAAGAACTCGCTATTTTCGGCTATTTTCTTCTGCTTCTTCTCGCTTTCCTTCGCGGTCCCGGAGGGGCGCTATCAGGTTCGGAGACTCGATGGGAATCGGGAGCTGACACCCTCATTTCTGAAAGGGCGGTGGAGACCCACCGTCTGAAGTTGCACCCCCATGATCGCCAGGGGCACGTGACCTCCTCAGGAGAATGATAATTGACGCCATCACTCCGGTCAGGGCGAGTGCGCCGGCGACAGCGGCGTAGGGGAACGCAGGGGGTCCCGGGCCTTGGACTTTAGAAGGGTTCTCGCCCGGAAGTGCCGCTGTGACCGATGCTATCAGGAAGAGCTGGGTCGGGCGGTCCAGACCGATCAGGTCTTCCCCGAAGACGCAGAGGCAAAACACCGCGCCCCTTCCATAGCGATGGACATACGACGCGACCTCAACCCCTGATTGGCGAAGGAACGTCGCCACGACGGAGGTGTCTGTGAGGTTCGAAACCGCGTTCTCCTCGTGGGACTGGTAGCCAACGAATACGGTGCCGCCGAAGTACTGCTCCAGCTCCCTCCCGACCGGGTTTGTAGCGTTGACTACAGCCCCGCTGTAATTGAATCTCTTGAAACAACAGTACGTGCTCCCGAACCAACCGCTTGTGTTCCACGGAATTGGAAAAGGCTTTTCATACCAGGCGGTGCGTCCGTCAAATACGTAGCCGCCATGGCCGATCACGAACGTCTCCGCCAGGGTAGTCGCGTTGAATTTGACCTTGGCGTAGAATTCATCGGAACTCATGGCGATTAGCCTCCCTCCCGAGGCGACGAAGAGGCGCAACTGGTCGTATTCCGCCTGCGTAACGTACTCCTGGTGCCCGATCACAGCTGCGTCGAACCTGCGACTCCCGCTGGCGCTGAAAAGGGCGCCATCCGTGACGTTGATGTCGCTGACCACGTGGAGGTTCCTGCCGAGCACGAGCCCGCAACTTCTGGCTGCGGCGGACGTCAGGAAATCGTAGATCGGGAGGCTGTGGCCCCAGCCTGAGTTGTAGCCCGTCCCTGACTTCACGCTTGTGTTAAGCCAACCGAGGTCGGTCGTGATGTTTCCAGTCGCCCCAGCGTACTTCTTGTAAAACGCGTAGAAAGATCCATACGCGTACTGAGAGTAGGGGGTCGCTGTGAAGATGGGCTTGACCACCGCCACGGAGAAATTCGACGGAACAAACGGTGGAGAATCCCCGCCTCCAAGGCAGGAGGTGGAGTTGGTCGATGTCGACTGGGCAACGACGACAACACCGAGTGTCGGAGGAACGGAAGTTGAAAGCAACAGCGCCAGGAGCAGGAGCATCCCTCGTCGAGGTCCTCCAAAAGCTGTTCTAATGGGCCGGGTCATCCAATAGACGCGAGCCGCAGAAAACCCGGTGCTACAAATTCCTTTTCCCTCTCGACCCCGGGCAGAAGCGACTGCGAAATCGATGGGTTCATCCGGCTTCCTCGAAGCCCTGTGAGGCAGGGTATCCGCAGACAGGACCTTCCGGGCCGGTACTCCTGTGATCGTAGACCGCCAACCACTCTCGCATCAGTTCAGGCGACGCAGCCCCCCGCCGGCCATGGACTGTTCCTGATAGCGGGGTTGTCCCTCGGAGTGATTTCTTCTACTTCTTCTCGCTTTCCTTCGCGTACTCCCGGAGGGGCGCTATGAGGTTCGTGAACTCCATGGGGAATATGTACTTGGTCGACGGAGAAGCCCCCAACGCCTTCAGGGTGTCCAGATACTGCAGCGTCATCGTCTTGGAGTCTATCCCCTTGGCGGCCGAGAAGATCTGGTTGAGCGCGCCTGCATAGCCTTCCGCCCTCAGGACCGCCGCCTGCTTGTCCCCTTCCGCCCTCAGGATGTTGGACTTCTTCTCCCCCTCTGCGACGAGTATCGACGCCTCCCTCTTTCCGTCTGCCTCGGTGACGGTGGCGCGCCTCGTCCTCTCAGCTGACATCTGGCGGACCATCGCCTCCTGGACGTCCTGCGGGGGCCGGATCTCGCGTATCTCCACGTTCGTCACTTTGATCCCCCAGCGCTCCGTCACTTCGTCGAGCTTCGTCCGCAGTACCTGGTTGATTTGCTCCCTCTTGGCGAGCAGCTCGTCGAGCGGGATGTCGCCTACCACAGCCCTGAGGGTCGTTGTCGCGATCCCGATGGAAGCGCCTTCGAAGTTCTGCACCTGGACGACGCTCTGCGTGGCTTCGGTCACCTTGTAGTAGATGAGGAAGTCGATGTCGGTGGGGGCGTTGTCCTTGGTGATGCACGTCTGATGGGGGACCTCGAGGTAACGCTCCCTGAGGTCTATCTTGTTGAACCTGTTCACGACGGGGAAGATGAAGACTACGCCGGGGCCCCTGGCGCCTATGAGCCGCCCCAGCCGGAAGACGACGAGCCTCTCGTACTCTCTGATTATCTTGATCGTTGCGGCGAGCAAACCGATTACGATTATCGCTACGATGATGTAAATCGCGTAGTTGACGATGTCGCCGGTCGACTGAAGCGCTACGGGACCGAGGAGACTCACTTGACCGCCTTCTCTACCGCCAGGGTCTGCCCGCTTACTCCTTTAACTATTATCTGGTCGCCGCGCTGGAGCGGCTGGGTCGAGGTCACCGTCCACTCTTCTGACGACACCATGGCCACCCCTCTCCCCCCGGGGGCAAGGTCTGACTCCATCCTCCCTTCTCTGCCTATCAAGACCGCCGGGTCGTTGACCTTGGGCCTCTTCTTAAGCGCCTCCCGTATCGACCTCAGGTAGAGGCTCCCTATCACTACGGCAGCGCTCAGGGCCACCAGGAGCCCGTAGGTGATATCGGGTATGCCAGCGAAGTTCGCAGGCTGCTGGGGGATCGGGTTGGAAGGGGATGGCGTAGAAGAGGATGCCGGAGGGAACTGGAAGATAAGGAGGAAGCCGACGATGAAGATGACGACGCCTACGGTCGCGCTTATGCCGTGGGCTGTCTTCACTTCAAGGAAGATGAAGGCTACGCCGATTATCATCAGGATGACGGCGAGGGGGGAAGCGCCGAACACGCCGAGGCCGAACAGGGCAGCTGCGATCACGGCGACCCCAACGACCGAGAGGATGATGGTTGGGTGGTATATGTCAGCCAAGACGGCGAACACGCCGAGCAGGAAGAGGAGGCTGGACACGTTGGGGTTGCTTAGGACGGAGATGAGGGAGGACCTTATCCCGGGGGTGTTGATCGGGGTGTTCGCAGGGACGCCGAGGTAATCGAGGGCGCCTTGGACCGTCGTGGAGTTAATCAGCCCGTTCACGACGTGCTCCTTTACCGCGGAGAAGCAAGGCGAAGCCGAGCCAGGGGGACAGAGCACCGGGAAAGACATGCCCTTGGTCACCATCAACCCCGTGGCCGTCGAGTTCCTGCCATTGGCTGAGGTGAGCGTCTGCATGTAAGACGTGAAAGCGTTGATGTCTTTTGTCAGGGTGGAGTTCTCCTCCCCCGTCGGGATCCCTGACACGATCGGCGTGGCCGAGCCTATCGTGGTGCCAGGCTCCATATAGATGGCGTTGGACGACTCTGCGATGTAAGAGCCGGCAGAAAAGGCGTAGGATCCCTGCGGGGCCACAACGGTGGTGAAGTTACCGCCCCACTGCTGGTAACTGGTAATCGAGGAAATCATGGACTCCATGCTCGCGCCGTCCCCGCCGTTGGTGACCAGTACGAAGACGATGTGGCCCGCGCAGAGCGATTCCGCGTTGCTCACGGTGGTCGCCATGAAGTCCGCCGTCCCAGGGTCGATGTCAGCGTTGAGCGAGGCGACGTAGTAGGAGCTCTTGCTGGCGCAGCTCTGGCTCTGCGCGTGGGTGGGGAGGACCTGAACGGCAAAGGCGAGGAGCAGAGCGACCGCGAGGAGGAGCCTGATACGCTTCAACTGAGCCGGGCGTTTTTCTTCTGACATAAATAGTGTTCCAGTCGTCCCCCGCAATGGTTGGAGCCCAAGGTCACGGTGATGGACCACCCCATGGTCATGGAGCAGCTGTCGCTCGTCCGCGACAAGCGGACCAACCAGGTGGCGTTCAGGAAGGCGATCTACAGGCTCGGGAGGTTCATGGCCTACGAGTTCCTGAGGACATTGGATGTCCAGGAGTTCACCGTGGAGACCCCCCTCGGCCCGGCGAAGGGAGGACGCGTGAAGGGAAACGACAAGATAGTGATCATCCTCGTCCTGCGGGCTGCCATCCCCTTCGTGGAAGGGATGTACAAGAACTTCCCGATGGCGAGGACAGGTGTCATCAGCGCCTGGAGGGGGGAGCCACCAGACTTCCCCATTGAAGTGAACTATGCGAAGGTCCCCCAGGTGGGGCCGGACGACGTGGTCGTGATAGCTGACCCCATGCTTGCGACCGGGCACACGCTCCGTGAGGTGGCGAAGAAAGTGGCGGAGAAAGGGAGGCCCAAGAGGATGGTCTTCTTCTCTGTCATAGCCACGAAGCAGGGGATAGACTACGTGTCGAAGTCATTCCCACGGGCGGAGTTCTACACGTGCGCCATCGACCCGGACCTCAACGACCACGGGTACATAGTCCCCGGACTGGGGGACGCGGGGGACAGGTCCTTCGGCGCCCCTCACTGAGAGGTTCCGATCTTCTTCAGCTGCCTGTTGTACATCGAGACGATTTCCTCCTCGGTGGTCGCGTCCTCGGGCCCCTTGTCGTCCCTTACCTTCCCGGTGAACTTCGGGAACCTGAGTGATATGCCGGCTCCGGGGCGGATGCGCCCCATGGCCGCGGTGTGGATCGGGGACAGGGTCAGCTCCGACGCGATGGTCTCCATCACCATGTGCGGCCTGAACCATATGTCGGGGTCCATTTTGGACTCCACCCCCGGTGGCTTGACGTGGCTCTCGTACGGCTTGAGCAGATTGGGGATCCTCTCCAGGTCGGCGTCAGAGAACCCGGTCCCTATCTTGGCGATGCTGGTGTGGACCTTCCTCTTGTCGTCGTAGGCTGCCAGCAGGTATGTCCCGTACGTCCCCGCCCTCCTCCCTTTGCCGTGGAAGGCGCCTATCACAACGAGGTCGATGGTGTCCGTGAGCTCGCTCCTGTACTCCCGCTTCAGTTTGATCCAGGCGAACTCTCGGGCGCCAGCCCTGTACGTGGAGTCGGGGTCCTTGGCGACAAGCCCCTCGCACCCGTTTGCTATCGCCTCTTCCAAGAAATCTTCCATCCTTGACGGGTCGGAGGTCGTGAACGCGGGGACCAGCCTGGTCCTTTCTGTCTCCCTGACCAGCTCCTCGAGCTTCTTCCTCCGAAACTTGTATGGCTTCCCGGTGAGGTCGGTAGAACCGGCGAACAGGATGTCGAAGAAGTTCAGCGCGACGGGGTAGTCGGCCATGGCCTGGTCCACTCCGTGCTTGCGCCTGCGATGCATCAGCTCCTGGAATGGAAGATACTCCCCCGTGTCCTGGTTTACGGCGACTACCTCCGCCTCGAGTATGGCCCTTCTCGCTGCTACGTACTTGGCGACGAGAGCTACGGCGTCCGGGTAGTGCCCTGTGATGACCTCGAGACGCCTCGAAAACAGCTTGACTTCCTTCCCGTCCTTGTGGATCTGCAGCCTTTCGCCGTCGAGCTTGTACTCGGCGACCACCGATTTGTCCCCCATCTTCTTGACGATGGCCTGGGCCGAGTTCAGCCTCTCCGCAAGCATGGGCCTGATGGGGATCCCAATCTCTACGGTAATTTCCTCAATCCCCTCCTGTCCCTTCGACGCTACCGCCTGGACCACGAACCCCAGGTCAGGGTGCACGTTGTAGGCTCTTTCGATGGCGGACCTGGCCTGCTTGCCCCCCAGGAAGGCAGTCGCAGCGGCGTCGAGGACGGTGTAGTCAGCGACCCCGAGCCTCAGCTCCCCCGTGACCGTCCTCATGATGAATTTCGCCTCCGAAGGGGTGGCGTCGTTGAGCAGGGACGCCAACTCCCTGAGCTTGAGCTCGATTGACCCGGAACCGCTCTGGCGTGCGATCTTCAGCAGCGCATCGTACACCCGCTTGAGCGTGAGCCCTTCGCTGAACAGGGTGCCCTGCCCCTTCTTCTGGAGGAGCTCCTCCGCGGCCGTTCCTATATCGCCGTGCTTCACATAGGTCGAATAGACCTTCTCTGGGCTTGCCCCTGAGGCGGTGGAGACTGCCCGGAGGGCGAGCTTCTCGGCGAGGCCCAGCTCGACCCCCTCGTAGTCAGGCCTGAGCTTTCCCTGGGTCATGTATACGAGCGACGGCAGCTCCCCGATGGGGGTACGCCCCAGGAGTTCGGCGAGCACCTGGGTCATCTCGTTCCGACCCGAGATTCCTTCGAGCTGCGAGTACTTCTCCGCGACCTCGGAGTAGTTCAACGGTGCTCAGCGATGGGGCGGTTTAATCTCCTTTTCCGCAGTCGTGGCTGGGCCGGACTCCCACGCCGGAAAACTTAATTGGAATCCAGGGAAGCCATGGACGAGAGTCATGGGAGGAGTCAAGAAGAAGTCTCTGGCGTCCATGGAGAAGTCGCAGGACTCCACGGAGACCGCGCAGGACCAGTCCACACCTTCGAAGGGGAAGAAGGCCAAGGAGACCAAGTCGGCGCCACAGCAGAAGAGGCAACTCGCGTTCCTCCCTCCGAAGATGAGCGACGCCGAGCTAATGAAAACTCTGACCCCACTGAAGGCGATAACTGTGTTCACCGCGTCCAGGGCTCTGGGCGTCAACAAGTCCGTCGCTTCAGGCGTGCTGAAGGAGCTTGAGGCGAAGTCCATGCTGAGGAGGGCAGGGGGCTTCAGCGGCCACGGCGTCTGGGCAGCAAGGAACTGATCAGACAGCGGAAGGAGAAACAAGCGCCAGGCGGACGACGTCCCCCCGCCGGACAGAGTCGAAGACCTCCATTCCCGTCTCGACCTTCCCCACCGGGTTGAGGGGTCTGTCGCTGCTGGCGTCGCCCAGAAAGACGCAGACGAGCCCGCCCGAGGGAAGGAAGGCGACATCCCCCCTTGTGAACTTCGTCCTGGGCTTCTCCACCCCGACCCTGAGGTCTGTGAAAAGACAGACCATGGAGGGTTGGAGGTTCACCCGGCTGTCGGCGGGAAGGCTCCTTAGGAGAGCGTTGACGGTGACGGGTGCGAGATGACGGAAGAGAGAGACCCCCGCTTGGCCCCTTCCCCCGACGGAGGCTATGCAGTCCACTTTCGAAACGGAACCTGCGGCAGGGGCGGTCTGGGCTGACATCTGAAGCACCCCCGGCGCGACCCTTAATCTGTATTTGTCGCATTCAGGGGAAAAAGACTTATCTCTCGACCCAGTCGGGCGAAGCCAACCCCGGGGCCCTTGGATGTCACCTGCTAAGACCGTGAAGAAGCCTAGAGGTCCGACTCTAGGCGGCTTTGAGATAAAGATCGGACCCCCGAAGCTTACCCGTTTCGAAAAGGCGCGCATAGTGGGTGCAAGATCCCTGCAGATAGCCATGGGGGCTCCCGCATTCGTACCGATGGAGGGCCCTTACCGGGGGCCCATAGGGACTGCAATGCAGGAGTTGGAGGAGGATGCTCTCCCCATTTCAATCCGCAGGTCACTGCCCAACGGCATCACACAGGACATCCCCATCAAGGCATTGGCAAAGTAGCGAATGTCTCCGACTTCGGCCAGCCCAAAGCTATTCGTGACAGACACCCTCCCACAGCAGGCGAGGGACATCCTGTCCGACTTCGAGGTGCACGAGTCTTCGGCCGACGACCAGGTGCTCGCCGAATGCCAGGTTCTCCTCTGTTGGCCCACCAGGGCGAAGGCGGACCTTCTGCAGAAGATGAAGTCACTCAAGGTAGTCCAGACGATGTCCGCCGGGATCGACGACCTGGACATCCGTTCCCTGCCGCCTGGGACGCAAGTATTCTCGAACGCTGGAGCGTTCACAGGCACCGTCGCTGAGCACGCCTGGGGGATGCTCCTAGGAGTGGCCAAGGGGATACACCTCCGGAACCAAAAGACTGCCCCGCGAAGCCTCCGGGGCAAGAGCCTCTTGGTCCTGGGCGCCGGTTCCATCGGTTCAGAGGTCGCGAGGCTATCGAAGTCACTCGAGATGGAGACCCTGGGTGTGTCCAGGTCGTTCCGGTCCCCGGAGCTCTTCGACGAGAGAGTCCCCGTGGCCGCGCTCCCTGATGTGATTGGCAAAGCGGACGCAATGGTGATAGCCCTTCCCCTCAGCAAAGGCACCCGCGGCCTGGTGGGGTACGACTTGCTTGCCCGCGCAAAGGAGATGGTCATGGTCGTCAACGTAGGGAGGGGCGAGATAGTCGACGAAGCGGGGCTGCTGAGGTGGCTAAAGGAAAGGCGCGAGAGCCGCTACGCCACCGACGTCTTCTGGGTGACAGGCGGGAGGGAGAGGTTTGCCACAGATGCGTGGGAACTCCCTAACTTCGCCGGGACCCTTCATGTCTCGGGAGTCCCGGTCGGGGAGGACCTGGTGGGTGCCAAGGTCGCAGCTGCCTGGAACGTGCGAAGGTACTTCGAATCGGGCGCTGCCCTGAACCGCGTCGACGTCGGCGAATACCTGTAGCGAAACCTGCAACTTGCCCCCATAGCGGTTAAATACGCGACGGCTCGGTGGTGCCGAGCAAGGTCAGACAAATGCCAAAACCAAAAAGATCCGACACAAACGAGTCAGAGGGACAAAAGGCCGCTGAACAGGCCACAGCACCAGCACAGAGCCAGCCTCAGCAGAGGACTGCGCCGTACAACCACATATTCGTAGGCCAGAAGCCAGTGATGAACTACGCGATGAGCGCACTCATCCAGCTCACCCAGGCCGGCGAAGTGGTCGTGAAGGCGAGGGGGATGGCAATCAGCAGAGCGGTAGACGTCGCAGAAATCGTCACAAAGCGGCTGGGCAACGGCGCGTTCAAGGTCAAGGACATCGGCATAAACACCGAAGTCGTTGGCGAAGGCCCAGAGCAGCGAAACATCTCCTCGATCGAAATAGTCGTCGGGAAATAGATTCAGAGAACCAAACAAATCAGTTGGTTGCGATAGGCTAGCGCAAGCTGTGCCTAGCCCGAGTGGAGTACGACTCGCAGAGAAGGAGCTTCTGGCTCCTGCTCAGCTTTTTTATTTCAGCTTCTCTCCGGAGAGCGCTGCTTCGGCTCTCGGCTCGCTCCACGAAGGCAAGAAAGACGGGGAGCCGCGAGCGTGCATACTTCGACGCTTTCCCAGAGCTGTGCTCATTGATCCTGCGTCGCACGTCTTTGGTCGAACCCGTATACAGCGACCCATCTGAGCACCTAAGCATGTAGACCCAGTAACTATCCACATCAGGACGGACGTCTAGATACGTTACAACCGTTTCGGAACCTGTTAACAATGGTTTACTAGAGCCAGGCAGTCGAATCGCCATGGGCAAAGCGGGGGGAGCCGCAAAGCACGTCCTTGCCTTCATCTGGACGTTCGCCCCCATATACGCCGTAGAGAAGTTGGCTGACTACTACTTCCTCACGGACAACACGGCCTCGTTCTACTTCATGTCAGGGTGGCGGCTTATACTCTTCATCGTCTTCGTCCTCTGCGGATCCTTGGCGGCAGGGGCCCTTCTAAGGCAAGCTTGGAGGGCTGCTGCGACGCAGTGGGCGGCCGTCGCAGCGGCGCTCATCCTGTTCTTCTGGGCGTGCGACCCTCGGGTCTGCTTCTCATCCGGACCAGATGGCCTCGAGCCGCTGCGCCTCGGGTTTTTCCTGGGTTCCGTCGCATTCTCCGGGACCGCGCTGGGCGCGGGCCGCCTAAGGGGGGAGATTGGGGATTCCGCCTCACTAACGGCCGGGTTCTTGGGCTTGGCCGCTTTGGGATTCTATCCCGTCGTCTTCACCTTCGCCGGCACAAAGGTACTTCCTCCCTTGCACCCTTGGGCCTCCGCCGCCATACTGGGGGTTGCCGCTTTTGCTTTGACAGCGAGCACGTGCGTCAAGTTCGGCCCCGTGAAAGGCTTCCTGCTTCCTCTTGCCTCGATGGGTGCACTGCTCCTGGTTTCTCTTGGGATCGCGGCGGCATACTTTCAGACTGTGGTCTGGGGCATTGGGGTGCTTACGATGGGAGTCACGGCTGCGGCGCTAGCGGGGGTCTTGTTCGCGACCAGAGGGAGGAGGCTCGCAGCAGCCCACAGGGCGCAGTTCTCCTCCCTGTTCGCTGTTGGGATTGCCCTCGTCCTCATGATGATGCTCTTTAGCACCCCTGACGCGGTCAACGGGGTCGTACCCGCCGCGGGGTCTTCGGCTACGTCGTTCGTTCAAGGCATCCCCGTCTATGCGGGGGCGTACATGGCTGGCCCGGCGGGGCACGCCCAGGGAGCGGGGATAACGGTGAGCTTCACAGGGACAAACGCTTCCGTGATTCAACAGGACAACTACCTGTCGGCCGGCATTGGCATACACGCCGCAGGGTGCTGCGTGGATGGCGTCGACTATTCCTATCGTTATGACCTTTTTCTCTTCCATTCTGGGGATGAGT
>JACWAI010000072.1 GCA_014874415.1 Nitrososphaerales archaeon | reverse complement strand
GGCCAGTAAAGCCAAGCCCTCTCAACATCGTATGCTGTAGGTGGGCCACAAGATAGATATTTCCCACCAGTATTAAATAGTGGGAATGTGCGCTGGGATATGGGGACCATGAGCGAAGTGGTGTCGGTGGACGACAAAGGGAGGCTCGTCCTCCCCAAGAAAATCAGGCAGCAGGCCCGCATAGGCAGAGGGACCAAACTCGTCGCCAGGGCGGACGGAATCGGGAGGGTGGAGCTCACCGACCTCACTGTCTTTGCGACGCTGGCCCAGGGCATAGGTGCGAAGAAACTCGCAGGCTGGAAGGAGGACGACCACGAGGCGACCCGCTATCTCCTAGGGTCGATGAAGGCAGAGAATGAAACTCGTTGACACGGTGGCGATAGTCGGGTTCCTCAACCCGAGGGACAGGGCGCACGGGCGCTCGGTGGAGCACCTCAAGCGGGTTTCCGCTGAGGAAGCGGTATTCGTCCCCACGGTGGCGCTCATCGAGACAGACCTGGTGATGAAACTCAGGGGCTACGGAGACTCCGAGCGGCAGACATCATGGCGTGCCCTCGAGGGCCAGATCCCTGCCAGCAAGGTGATTCCCAGTTCCGCTTCTTCGATTCATCACGCGGTGGAACTGCAAGGCCGGGGGATGGACTACTTCGACTCCCTGATAGCTTCCCTTGCCAGGGAGATGGGCTCGGCCGTGATAACCACAGACAGGAGAATCGGAGACGCAGTAGAAACAGAATGGTAGGAAGGCGGAGGTGATGGTGGGATTCGATCTCGGTGAGACGAACTTCGCTCTCGCGCGGGTGCTCTATGAAAGCATGGGGGCAGAGCTGGGCTTCAAGCAGTACATCGAAGAGGTACTTGACGATCAAGCTCGTTGGTTCGTGGCCGAAGGCGTGAACATCAAACCTGAGAGAATGACCCTTGAAAGTGACTTTGCTAGGCTCTTGGCTGAGCTTTCAACCTAGCCGCTATGCTCCTGACTGTGCCGATGATCGCTTCCTGGGACTCTGGTTCCAACGTGGCGAGCATTATGGCACCGCCCCCGAGGGGATAGGCAAGCATCATCAGCCTCTCGTATCCAAGAAAAAGCAGCTGCGGGGTCCCGAAGGACCCGGGCGAGGACCCGAAGAGGCCGCTCATCAGGCTGACCCTCATGTCCGTGCCCTTCCTTTCCTCTGTCGTCTCCATCTCGGAGACGCCCTCCTTCTGACCCCCTGCTATGACGTCCCCGTCGGCGTTCCTGACCGCGCAGTACCTGACCCCGGGTACGTTGAGGATGCTCTCGCAGAGCTCATCGTAGTGCTCCGAGGGTATCAGGCTGGGCTGCTCCACGAGCCACTCCTTCAGCTGGGAGATGTTCTGCTCTGCCTTGGTGGGGGTGCCCGAGAGCACGCCGGAGTAGTCGGCGAACCTCTGCCCCACCCTAACCCCCGAGCCCGTAATCTCGTAGCTGCGCAGGCTGCCGTCGTGGGCGCTTCCCCTGATCTTCAGGACGACCAGCGCCCTGCGGATGGACCCTTCGATCTCCACCGGCCTCAGCAGTATGATCGAGTCGAGGAGGAAGCTCAGACCCATGTCGGTGACGGCGAAGCTCGGCCCGATCAGCTGGGAGACCTCCCAGAGCATGACTGACGTCATCTTGTACCGCTTCAGGAGCATGAGAAGCGAATAGGCCCGCAGTCTGAGCGTTTTTTCGTCTGTGAAGGTCGCAAGGTGGCTGAGAGAATCGAAGACGATCCGCTTGGCATCGGTCTCCTTGATGGCTCTGCCGAGTATGGCCTCCGCGACCTCGGGGTCGAGCAGGAGACCCGGAGACGTGCAGACCACCCTCAGTTTCCCGGCCCGCTCGAACTCCTTGAGGTCCCAACCGAAGTTGGCCGAGTCCCTGTAGAGCTGGTCAGGTAACTCCTCGAATGTAACGTATACTCCGTTTTCTCCTGCTTTGATCCCTTCGACGAGGAACTGCGTCCCCAGAGTGGTTTTCCCTGACCCGGCAGAACCGGCGAGGAGCGCCGAGTCGCCCCTGATCAGCCCCCCGCCCAGGAGGTCGTCCAGGCCAGAGACTCCGAACTTGGCCCGATTCATCTTCCAGCCTTCCCCTTGCCCTTCCGCGTCCGCATCTTCCCGATCTTTTCTCCGACGTGTCTGCTCACCACTTCGTCGGCGGCCAGGTCGAACGAGAGTATGTCGAACCCGCTGATCTTCTCTTCTTTCAGGATTCCAACCCGCCTCATGGCGTCTGTCTCCGCCTTCAGCTTCATCGGCGAGACCCCGAGGCGCCGGGCGACCGCGTCCACCGTGTCCACCAGCCCGGGGTTGTTCCGGAAGAGGACCAGTGTGTCAGCGAGCAGGTTTGATGAAAGCGTCCTGCGGTAGAACGAGTCGAGTTCCGCGGGTCTCAATCTTCAGCTCCTCTTCCCAATGGGTTTTCGAACTTCTGCCTCACCTCTTCCACCTGCTTGGCGAAATCGTCTTTGTTCTCGTCCAGGAACCTCTCGCTCATCTTGTCAAATAGCACCTTCAGGATCTGCCTCTTGATCGCCGGGGCGCCCACCCTCTGGAAGATGACCTCAATCCCTGATTCGACCGCCAAAGGGTCGCTCGGGAAAGGCCCAAGGCCGATGTGCTTCAGGGTTGCCTCTGCGCCGCTCTCCCCTAGGATGTTTGTCAGGCCGGCTGCTACGGATTGACCGAAGAGCTCGTCGAAGGAGGCGCCGGTTTTTCGCGAATCCACAGCCAGCAAGTCGTTTCGCGATGGGTTTCGCCGTTTAATAGGTTTCTGAATCCGCAGTCCATAGAATTTCCCCCGAGTGCATGGCGTGTCTCATGCCCTCGGGTACAACCGCCCCTTGGTTTGTTTCCTGTACAAGACCGTCGTGCACGATTCTCCCCATCATACGACCAGTGCTGATAACCACCCCTGTTTATAGTAGAAATCCGTGGGCTAGGGGCAGAAAGGAATCTGCCGGAGTAACTCTAAGAGAGAGGCCTTTGGTTCGCTGTCTGGATTCAGCCCTTGGCCGTGCGGATCCTGACCATCTTGGCCAGGCCCGCGTGGACCTGTTCGGCCGCCTTCAGATACTCCTTCCGCTGGGCGGGGTCCATCTCCTTCAGTTCGCTGGATAGCTCGGACCGGACCTCCTCCAGGTCCCGCCGCGTCACTCCCTTCCTTCTAGCCAATTCCCAGATGCCTCCCGATTTCAATCGGGTCTCCGGCTATTAAGCAAGCGCCGGCCCTCATCTGTCAGTTGGTACACGAATGGCTTCGACGTGTCATTTCGCCTGACCAAGCCCAGTTCGAACAGCTCTTTCATCAGGCGAGCAACGTGCTCACGTGATTTCGGCCCGCCACGACCGGTCAGGCCTTTCAGAATATCCGGCGTGGCGACTGGGCCTGAGCTGAGCAACCCGAGCGCCATCTGCTGCGTCTTGTCGAGTTCAAGCTGAGGCTTGGCCTGTGATTCTTGTGATTCTGGCTGTGATGCTAGAAGCTCGGGCTGTTGCGTGGTAGGTTCTGGCTTGGTCACATCGCTTGGTTTCTCCTGCAGAGGGGCTGCTGGGGTCGGCGGTGGTGGGAGAGGGGCCGGGGGAGCAGGCGTTTGTATGACCGGGGGTGCCAGGACACGCGACTGGACCACCTCGAGCCTCCCCATCATGTCGAGTATGCGCTCGTCCTGCTTCCTGAGACGCTGTTCCAGCGAAGACCAAAGGTCGCGGCCCATGTCTGTCGACGAGCTGACCCTCTGAGAGACCTGCCTGTACCTTACGAGCAAGCCGAAGGAGATGGCGACGAAGAAGAAGGACGTCGCCAGGAGAGCGTAGGTCGTGAGGTCGTCCATCTGTGACTTCGCGTGATGTTCCCGTCGTGATATAAGTGTGGTGCCTACTTGTTTCGTGACTCGATGTCCTGCAGTGCCATGGTCAAGCCATCGAGAGTTATCGGCTTCTGCACGAGAAGGGCGTGGTCCGGCCACTGTGTCACGGTGTCAGCGTAGGCGGTGAGGAAGCATATGGGAAGCTGGGGATCGATTTCCTTCAGCTTGCTGCAGAGCTCGAGCCCGTCCATCGGCTGCATGCGGACGTCCAGGACCGCCACGTCGAAGTGCGTCGCGGTGAAGGCCTTGAGAGCCTCAGATGGGTCGCTGTACATGCTCACCTTGTAACCCCGATGCCCAAGGCCGGTGCCAAGGGCTTCGAGGATGTCTTCGTTGTCGTCGACGAGGAGCACGTGCTTCTGTCTCTCTCTGACGGCCGTCTTCGAAATCACTGTAGACTGGTTTCAGAAGATACTTCTAGATGCTTATAACATATGTGGTAACCCATCGGATACCCGTCATCTGAAGTATTGGGGCGAGCCCGATGGTCGCCGGTTTCTAGCCAAGGGGCCCGCCGATTTATCGCACCAATTAGCAGGTCTCTTGTGGGCTGTTTACAGTTCGCCCGTCGACGGTTGGTTCGCGTTCCGAGAGCTGTAAAAGGCAGAACGGAGAATGTGATTATCACGACGTCACATCACGATCTTCTCGAGCAGGGCGCGCAACACCTGGACGATACGCTCTCTTTCCTCGTCCGACAGCTCCCTGACGCTCCCACCGGCGGCGTCCAACAGCCTGCGAACGTCCTCGGGCTTGACAACTCCGAGCCAGAGCCCGATCATGAGCGTGACAAGGGACCTCCTGACATTCTCCCTGGCTTGCTGGACGGTCCGGAAGTACGACCCGATGGTGACAGGCTTCGACGTTCCTTTTGCCGCAGCGTCCCTGTATCTCACTTCACCGAGGGCCACTCTCACATAGCTCTGTAGGGCTTCAAGCTGTCGTGCCGTCAGAGAGGATTCGTCCACAAGGGATTCGGGTAGGCTCAACGTCAGCCGTGTCGGACAGTTTCGTATTAAAGGTTGGAAACGGCTGCTTTGAGAGAAAGCTTGGGTTGCTTGGAGATGTGCAAAAGATTTGTAAGGTCCAGCCATCAAAACTAAGATATCGATAAGATGGGAGCTGACAACATGAGATGTTACCTTATCTACTTGAGATAACAGACGAGCGGGCGAGACAGGATGGGTAGGAGACGCAAGAAGACGCTTCGAGTTATTCATCGGACACTGCCTAAGGTGTTCGCTTGCCCCCGTTGCGGGCTAATCTCCGTTCGCATCACGTCAGAGCAGGACTCGGCGTCACAGGATACGGTCTTCCACGTCACATGCGGCAACCCCAACTGCCCCCTGCACGCAGGCAGAGAGATGAGATATGCGACGAAGAGGGCGGACATAGACGTCTACAATACCTTCGTCGACGACTACGCCAAAGCCGGGGCATGACTTGATCGAGTTGGGTCCAGTCGAGCAGCGCCTCTTACATGAAACGAAGAAAGGACCCATCGTCGCAGCCCTGATAGACCCGGAAGACTTCTCTCCCAAGCAAGCGGCCGACACCGCGGCCAAAGCGATCGGCGCTGGGGCGTCCTTGATCTTGGTGGGAGGGTCAACGTTGGCCAACCAAGGGCGGTTGGACGCTGTCGTCAAGTCGGTCAAGAATCACATGCAACGTGATAAATCACGAGTCCCGGTCGTCCTTTTCCCAGGCAACATCACGGGCGTCTCACGCTACGCCGACGCCATCCTCTTCAGCTCCCTTCTCAATTCGACCAACCCTTACTTCATCGTAGGCGCTCAGGCACTAGGCGCGATTGAAGTCTACAAGAGCAAGATTGAGAGCATCCCGATGGCGTACCTTGTTTTCGGTAATAGCAGCGCCACCAGTTTTATCGGCCAAGTCAACGGCCTTCCTGCGTCGAAACCGAACCTCGCTGTGATCTATGCCCTAGCTGCGAAGTTTCTCGGGATGAGGACGTTGTACCTTGAGGCCGGGAGCGGCTCGGGCGAACCCATACCCCTAGGAACCATACAGGCGGTCAGGAAGGTCTACGATGGAGCCTTGATCGTAGGGGGCGGAATTACGACGTCAGAGGTGGCTGGCAAGGTGGCAAGAGCCGGCGCGAACATAATCGTCGTTGGCAACCTCCTGCAATCGGTCGGGTTCGAGGGGACGCTCAAGCAAATCGCGGACGCAGTGAATCGGTAGCGTTGGGAAGCCTCCATGAAGAGGAGTGGAGCGAGGTCAGTTCTCTAGACTGGTCGTCAGGTAACGATATAGTGACCGCAATCGTCGCAGACGCCTTCGACGATGCGGGAGCATCCCGCGTTGCATCTACAACTCGAATGCCTTTTCTTCAGCGAGATCCCAGCTGGCGCGTTCAGATTGAGTTCGAAGTCATGACAGGTGTCGCACATTCGGGCCGAGTCGGGACAGACGCGAGCTGTATTTCAGGAAGGGGTCACGGCCGTCCGTTTTCGGAATTCACATAAGGAACGCCCGCTTTGGTTTCTAAGTAACCGTGAAAGAGGCCGTTGCTAGGTCGCCCCACTCGTCCTCGGCCACGACGGTGTATACGCCAGTCGTGAAGTTCGTCCATGGCTCCGGCCCCCCTCCGCTCGGATACTGGCTGAACGATCTCCATGTGCTGACAGGTTTCGTGAAGCATGGGTTGGGACTACGGCTGCCAACGACTGATGCGGTGTCGCTCGACGGTTGGAACGAGTAGACTTCGGCTCCACCCATGACGGTTGTGCACATCATCCCGTAGTTGATGCTCGGGGCCTCCGAGATATTGCCTGGTTCGTAGTGGCCCTGCATTATTGCGTAAGCTATGGGAGAGTCGGTCGGGCTTGTGCCGCAGTTAGTAGATATCAGGCGTGGTATTGCCCAGTTGGTCGCAGAAGAGATGTTGTTCACCGTGGGTCGAGTGTTGTATACGGTGGCGGTATAGTTGACCGTGCCTCCGACGTGGATGGTCGAAGGATTCAGCGAGATGATGAGAAGGATTCCGAGGTTCGGGTTCGACGCTGTGTAAGTGGTTGAGTTAACAACTGTGGTGCAGCACGCTGAACCCGAGTGTTGATAAGAGGAGTAGGCGGAGCCGAGACCCCCAACTACGAGCACTGCCACCATTAACGCTAGGCCTTCCCGCTTCATAATTGAGATAGTCTGGTTAGGTTGGATTTACGCCTACTCACGAGAACGGCCTGGCGATTCTGGTGGGGTCGGCTGCTACTTGGCGTTCCAGTTCCGCTTCCAACTGCCGCAAGTGTGATTGTGCCCTACTGGAACTTCATACTTCTTGTATGGCCGTCAGATTGGTATGAAATCTATTAAATCTTGGATGCGGGTTTGATCTGGAAGAGAGAATTGAATGGAGTGCACTCCACGCCCCGTAAGCTCGTGGGTTGGTTCCTGATTCTCGTCGTTGGGGGGCCGGTGGTCCTTGTCATATTTTACGGCCTCCTTCACGCCTTTATGCCACGTGCAGATCCAAGTCTGATTCTCTTGCCAGTGGTTCTGTCCGCTCTTTTCATCATCGCAGTAGCCTTCATCATCGCTTTCGTCATACAAGAAAGAAGACGGAGACGGATCATCACAGCAGACTGAAGCGTTCAGCAGGATTTCGGCCTTTAGAACCCAAATCGGCAACTAGGTTCCAAGAACCCGGAGTATGTAACGTGTATCTCTCCGCTTGGGATGCCAAATGTTACGCAAGAAATCTCTCCCGGAAGGGTCGTGGCACTTACAGAATATACGTAACCACTGACCCTGAGATACCAATCGCCCACCTCGCCGCCAAATGTCACGTATCCGGTGCCATTCGTTAGTGTCGTGTTCAGGTTGAAGTAACGACCTTCAACACGTCCGTTAGATCCGAGTTTACGAGGACTCCGACGATTCTGTAGCCGTTGACCTGGCCTATCTGGACCCAGTACCCAGACACACTGCGGTTGACCTGAGAGTTCGCGAAACCCACGAAGTAAGCCATTCCACTGATGTCGGCCTTGACCGTGGAGTTGGCAAGGGCGACTCCGATGGCCTGCTTCTGAGTCGAATCGAAGGAAATCTGGCTTGATTGATCCGCCAAATTCGTGGCCGTCACCCGTGTGACGTTGTACGTCGACGGCTTTGTGTACTGGACTGTGACGTTGAAAATCTGCCGTCCGGTGAGGGTCACGGTGTACCCTGTCGTCCAGTTACCTGCTACCGTCTGGGCCCCCACGACGTAGATGTCCGCGAAGAGTTGCGTCCGACGAGTTGGTGGCTGCGAAAACCAAGCCCTGGTAGCTCCAGTTCGGCGGCGGATTTGGAATGGTTGAACCGTAGAATGTAGTGGTCGTGGGTTTGTTAGATGTACCGGTGAGGTACCCCGATCCTGCAACGACGAGAATCGCTAGTATCAATAGCCCTGTTACGGCTGCTCCCCGCATGATTATGAGGTAGAAGATGGTAGGACGGAATATACGCCTAATCTTACGAACGGCCGAGACGGCAATTAGACAAGGCTGCGCAATGCGATGAATGTTTGAGAGCTAGCTAATCTCCATCAAACACATCCACTGTCGGAGGTATACCTGCTGTTCGGTTAGTACCGCCGCTCCGCCTCGACCGTCCCTGCCAGATAGGCGATGGCAGGCTGTAGTGAAAGTAGCATCATGAAAACTAGGCCGCTGAGGCGGCAGTTCGTGAAGCCGCTTCCCTGCACCCCCGTGGGGAGCGTGAGGCCCGCCAAGTCCCCGCCCATAGCCACCAGCTGGACCACGGCTAGGATGATGGTGACCGTGCCGGCGTGCGAGAAGGCTGCCAGGCCGTAGGCGTGCGTCGGAGCTGCGGCCCGCAGATAGGCGTCCGAGGCTACGATGTCCAGCCCCACAAGGATGGACCCGAATAGCGCCGCCAAAAGGGTGGAATCTGCCGGCGTCCACTCTTGGGCTGCTTGGATCTCGAGCGTAATCAAAGCGCCCTTACGGGTTAGGGGTTTGATTTAACGCCGCGAGATGGTTCTCAGTTTTAGGATTGCTAGGTACATAGCACTAGAACACTCCCTCCCCTCTGGTTCGTTTGTTTCCACTCCAAGGCGCCCTCAGAAAGAAGGAACCTCTACGTAAGTAAAGGAGCCCGTTCTCGGTTGGCGTTCTTGACTGGATATGCCTTGAGGTCTAAAGGCCGGCTACGGGTTGTTGGGGAAACGCGCACATGGGTACGGTCCATTCGGGGAACGACCTCCAGTGGAAACCTAGGGGTGGGGGGTCGCGCGGTGAAGGCTAGTGAAAGCCCACCCCGGGCGGCCCAAAGGGGAGGCCTGTGTTTCCACTGGAACCACTCCAGCCCCGGAACCGATGAAACGCCCGAATCCGACCCCTTTGTTTCCATTGGAGCCGGTCCACACCTTCCCATGATCATGGCCGAGTGAACCTCTGTGAACGTCCCTAGCGCTATCAATCCGTTGTCAAACTAACTGACAGCCTAGTTCACAAGTTCACACCAGACACCGCTTTATGAGGGCGCCGGAGAGCCACGCGGCCGAGCCT
>JACWAI010000008.1 GCA_014874415.1 Nitrososphaerales archaeon | reverse complement strand
TCTTCACCAAAGACCCGGCGAAGGTGGAGAAGCTGTTTTCAGAGGTGCCCAAGCAGATCAGCATCATCGGGGCCAACGTAACCAAGACCTACAAAGTAAGTTGGGAGAGGGTAAGCACGCGCGAGTTCGCGGGAGCGAGGTTCACGTTCACCCTCGAAGAAGTGACATAGGTCATCCTTTTCTGCAAGTGCATTCCGCCCGTCCGCATGGCTCCTGGTCATCGCCGCGACGCCTACAGCGACGCCATCGACAAGGTCCGCTCGCAGCACTCAGATTCGATCAAGCGTGCCAACATCACAGTCGAGTGTCCCAGGTGCGCAACCAGACAGGTGATCACCGAGTCGCCCGGGATGCGCGTCTGCGTGAAGTGCGGTTTCGAGTTCCGCCCCCTCCAGCAGCGCTAGCTCTTACGCGTCATAGTCCTCACAGTCCCTGTCTTCGAATCCCTCCAGGCAACGAAACTCGTGCCGCATTTCAGACACCGGGTGGAGTCAGAACTTGACCCTGTCCTAGGCATCGGCGAAGTATTTCTTCAACGGCTCCCAGTACCAGTCCCTCCACCCCTGGGCGTAGTCCTCCGCCTGCTCGGCAGGCGCCTTCGAGTGGACCATAACCAGCTCAGTCTTCTTCCCCTTCGCCTTGAGGGTCAGCTCGATTATTGAAGGCGGGTACCCCGCGGGCCATTCGGTGGTCGTCCACTCATGAACAATCTTCTTCCCTTTCTCCAGTTTCACGTACTTCCCCATTATGTACCCGTCCCAGGCCGTGAACTTGCAACCCATCCTCGGAGTCCCCGTCGCCGCCGAGCCGGTGAACGCGGCATGCTTCTTCGGGTCGACGTACGCCTCGTATACCTCAGCCGGGCTTGCGTCAATAAGTGCAGTCTGCCTTATCGTCACGAATTTCATGGCATCACCCAAGGGAGCCACCGTCCCTTCCTTCTCAGCGCGATTTCCAGGCCTGGGCCCGCCTGCAGAAGTCATCAGCCTCGCCCACGGCCTTCTCGCACCTCTTGTAGTGGCCGATCACCTCTCTCAGCAGCTCTTCGATGGGGGTAGGCGCGCCCGGACACTCGGAGTCGAGCTGCGCCCTTATCTCCATCAGAGGCTGCCATACGTCCCCGGGAATCACCACCGGCACTCCCTGTTTGCTAGCCGCCATGGCGGCTTGTACAGTATCGTCGGTATTTCTGGATTGAACCCTACAGCCCGATGCTGTTGATGACCCCGCCCGAGTTCCCGTCTATGACGAGTACGATTTTCCCGTTCTTGTGGTCGTACCTGGCGAACCAGACAGGCACGTGCAGGAGCTCTGACTCCCCGACGTCTGACTGGGTAGACAGCTGTTGTATCATATGGTGGGCCGCGTGCGCCTTGTCAGACTGGAGCTGGTCCACCAGGGTCTTCGCCTCGGTCTTGGCGACGTCCTCCCCCACGTCCCCGTTGAGCACCTTGATTCCCTTCACCTTCGTCTCGTCGAAGATCACCCTGTCCGAGAGGTTGAACTGGTAATCTTTGGGCTGGTAATCAGTGAGAGCTTTCAGCCCTACTATGGGAAAGTTGTAGTCGTTGTCCAACTGGTAGGC
>JACWAI010000007.1 GCA_014874415.1 Nitrososphaerales archaeon | reverse complement strand
TCGACCTGCAGTGAAGAATCCGAAAGGACCATCATGCTCGAAATGCCGTTGTTGTTAGCCCAGGTACCTAGACTAGAAGACGAGTCAGTTGTTATCGAAACGACCGTCAGGCCCATCTGCCTGAATGTGGAATAGTCTTTGTCGATGTCCACCATCTGCTGCAGGCACGGACTGCAGGAGAGGCCTTCGTTGAAGAAGAGAAGCACGTCAGACTTGTTCGCATAGTCCGCGAGGCTGAACGGGGTCCCGTTGACGACCGAAGCCAGTTCGAACCGCGGGGCCTCCTGGCCGGCCTGAAGCATCGCGGAGTACCCCCCGGTTCCTACTACGACCAAGTAGCCAATTGACGCGATTGCGGCGCCGAAGAGAGCAATCACTATGATCGCGTTTCTCGTCCCGTGGCCCTGCCTTCTCAACGACTTCCGGTGTTTAACCATGCCGGAGCACTTTGCTAGCTGCCACTCTCCGAAGGTGTCATTTTGGAACCGCTCCGGACCTCCACGTCATTGCCAGAATCCCGCCGACGATACCGAGTATCGCACCTATGAAGAAGCCTCCCATTCCGAAGAAGCTGAGCAATGAGAAGACTAGAACGACTACCCCCCAGGTCGGAGCGCTACTGGGCCGGGCGTAGATCATCACGGCACCCACGAGGACTACGATCCCAGCGATCAGACCCAATGCCGCAGCACCGTAGAACCAGCCGCCGCCAAAGCCTTGCATCATCCCATAGTACCCGTTGGTCACGCCGTAGTATCCGCTCATCATGCCGCCGTATGGCGTTCCGTACGAGAAGGTCAACATCATACCCGCGCTGGCAAGGATTAGGAGGCCCGCGATGAGCGACAGAACGAACGGGGCTGTCGGCGCCTCACCCGTCGGCTGGACTGCCGCGCTGCCGGGCCCTGTCGCCAGTTCTTGAGCCATGACTAGATTCACTCACCACTTCGGGTGTCCGTACCGGTGTGGGTCCTTGTCGAGGGTGTTCTTGCAGTTGGAAGAACAGAAGTAGAACGTCCTGCCTTCGTGCTCTGAAGTGTATTTTGTCTTCTTCTCGTCGACCGTCATTCCGCATACAGGGTCCTTCTGCATGTTATCTCATCCCACCGGAGCTGTATATTTCACAGTGCCTCTTTACAACCGGAAAGTTCTGCGGCCCATAGTCGGGTCGGTGAAAAGTCATGACTTCAGTCCTCAACCCACTCTAATCTGCCCATACATCCCGGCCTGGGCGTGCCCGGCAACTGGGCAGACGTAATACATGTCCCCGTTCACTGTGAAGGAGATCTGCTGCGAGGCGAATCCGGACGATGATGGCGGCAGGACCCCAGTAGAGGTGAGGGAATACATCATCGCTGGCATGAAGTTGTAAGCGTACGGCGGCACCGCGCTCGTGAGCGTCAGCCCGTGGTAGGCATCTGTGTCCACGTTTACTACAACCATCGTCACCCTGGTCCCCTGCGGAAAGACCAGCGTGGGGTTCGTGTAGTTGTCGACCACGAACGAATACATGCTCTGTCCCTCGGCCATCGGTCCCATCAGGACGAGTATCTTGACAGAACTTCCCGTGAAGGTCAGTGTGCCGTTCGCTGCTGTCGCGGGTTGACTGACCGTGATGGAATCAAGCTGACTCGTGCTTAGATAACTCCAGCCTCCCATCATGCCTCCCATATGGGTAGGCCCGCCATTGTACGCGCCTTGCAAATTGTCTGAGGACCATGATCCATAGGCGAAAGCATACGTCATCGCAGACAGGCCCACGGCTGCCGCGACTCCGACAACAGCCGCTATGATGAGCCAGTTCTTCCTACTTGTTGGCATCTGCAACCTGTTCCTGACGGCGCATCGACTTATCGAAGTCCCCTAACCGGTTAGGGCATGCCCCGAGTGACCAGGCGAGGATTCGAGTCGTCTCGCTTACCTCGCAAATTCCGATATCCTTCTCCAAGCTCCGTTTCGTCCTTCAATCACCGAATCGAGGGTGAACCTGTTGGATGCCGCCGTCGACTCTAGGGCAATCAGTGCCACGTATACGAACACGTAGATGATGGCGGCGCCAATGTCGGTCGAGCCGAAACCGTAAGGCCCTCCGAACCCTTCGTCCACCGTCCAGATTACAATGCTGAGGAGAATCCCCGAGAGGTAGGATAGCTTCCGCATCAGCCCGAAGACCAGTGTGAACCCCAGAGCGAGCTCCCAGAGTCCCGTTCCGTACAATACGAAGCTCGCATTGGAAGAGATGAAGCTCACCCAGGAGCTGAACCAGGGTGCCAGCCAGGCGGGCTGTCCCTGCCCCACCTCCTGGACGATGTTTACCACATCTGAGGGCGCCAGCCAGACGAACTTCATCACCCCATCGATCAGCCAGACGAGCCCGAAGCCAACCCGCAGGACCACGCCAAGGCTGTAGGCGTTGCGCGTCCACAAAGTGGAGACAGCTTCCTTTCCGACCTGGCTCGACTGACTCATGGACGAACCGGCAGATTTCGGGCTACTTCATTTTGCCTCTATCCAAACGTAACGAGTCCTGGTCTTTTCCTTGTCAATATGTAATATTCCACTTGGCGCTACCTGCCATTCGAGCATCAATTATCAATCAGCCGTACGAGTTGAGAGCCATTCCTTGACTTCGTGTTGAAGCTCGTGGAACTTCTCGTGAGCTTCATGGCTCTCAACCTTAGCCGACTCTAAGTTGCTGTGTACGAGGGCAGCCTCCAGGGCTGAAAGATGCTCTTTGAGCGATGCAGCGAGAGGTCGCAGAGCCTGAGGAAAGAGCCCCGGCGAGGCCATCGGGATTGACATCCGCACCTGACCGACGAATCTCGCATGGAGTTCGCCTTTTCCGAGTTCCTCGTCCATATGGTGGAAGTCAACCAATTCCAAGGCATGTATCGCCAGAACAGCGGTGACGCGTGTCAGTATTTCGGAGACTTCGGTGGGCGGGTCTGAACGGGCGACCGCAGCGTGTGCCGCCTGCACTTCGACGCTTACTTGGTCTTCTTCCAGCGAGCTCAAGCAGCACGAGCGGGAGGGAGTTTCTGGATAAGTATATCGCTTCTTGGATTCTCTGGCGAATCAGTCCGGCCGCGGCTTCACCAGGACGCAGCCTTCGCGGAAAATCCTCGAAAGGCTGCGGGAAATGAGGTAGGGGGTCGCAACAAGTACCGGGATGCTGAGCGCGATGAAAGCCGGCTGATAATAGGCCAGTCCCGCAGCGAGAGAGACCGCTCCCGAACCACCAAGAACGTTGACGAAGAACAGGCCGGCGCAGGTGGGGCAGCCGGTGAAAAGCCCCACCGCGGCGCCCACTCCCCCTGCCCACCCCTTTCCCGTCCCCCTCGTCCTGTTGCCATACGCGAAGGCGGAAAGGGCGAAGTTGAGCCCGACGAGTATCGATATGGCAATCAGCAAAAGAATCGTCAGCGGTATCAACAACATACCCAGGTGATTGACGATGTATACTGTCGCCATTGGCACATAGAGCGGAGGGCCGCAGCAGACGGCAATTTCTGCCGAGGGTATCGGTGCTCCATATGCCGTTGCAAAGTCCACCGTTGGCTGGTACACCAAGACGCTCGAGACGAAGGCGTAGAACAGTCCATACAGGATGGTTGCCACCAAGAAGTAGTTTCGGTACCTCCTCATCGAAAACACGTATGGGAGCAACCACCAGGGCGAGATGGAAGCGAAGCCCTGCCGCCGGATAGTCTCGATTCTCTTTTGCATCGTCCTGCGGAAGTCGAAGAGGACCAAGGTCACACCGGCGGCCAGTACGAGGAGGTAAACCTCCGCCGCCAGCTGGTAGTATCCAACCAGGTCGAACCTGACGAGCCGGAGTGACCCTACTGCTAGCCAGTACGCTACAGAGCTGAAGATTATGCTGGATGCTCCGAGAGCAGCCAGGAAGGGAAACCCGAAATCGAACGGCTTCGTAGCACCCCCACCGGACACAGAGGAGGGGCAGCGAGG
>JACWAI010000071.1 GCA_014874415.1 Nitrososphaerales archaeon | reverse complement strand
TGGCTTTACTGGCCTTTCTGGTCGGTCGAAAGCCCTGATTTCGAGGACAACGCCGTGCGCAACCTCGACCGTGACGTCGAAACCCTGCGCCACCACAGCGGAACCATTGACGCAGAGATAGCAAATCGTTCAAGCAAAGAGGGACGGAGAGAGAAACCAACTGCTCGGCCAACCATTCTTAATACTCAGGCCCCATGAAAGCGTGGTTCGGTCGGAATGTCATCAGAGAAGCCCGCTGGCCGGGAAGAGGGCGACGCCAGAGCCAAGGCGTTCGAGCGGGCATACAAGGAATCCCTCCAGATGGGCCGTACCCTCCGGTGGGGACCAAGCCGAGGCCGGAATCGAAGACGTAACTATCCTGCGAGCAGCCGCCCCGAGGGAGGGTCTTCGACGACGATTACTCTGAAGAGTCCCCTTTCCTAGGGCGAAGAACCTGGAGGGTTGTGACATAGCGGGGGTTCTCCACTGGTCCAATCACAAGCCTATACAAACCGGGCTTGACGCTTACATCCCAAAGCCAGTCGTAGGTCTCCAACTGCCGTTTGAGGAAGAGGTCCTCGCCCCGGACCGGCGCAGTGCCGAACGACGTGTCTTCCTCCTTCCCCATTCCATAGATTGCCCAGGCTACATAATTCGCCGGGATTTTGAATGGCACTTCGGCGAGATTTGTTAATGTAATCCGGATTGAATCCCCGGCGAAGGCAACCTTCTTGTCAACACTCCAATCGGTCGCACGCACCCTGCCTTTCCAGACGTGAATCCCAAGAACAAATCCAAGAGCGACAACCACCGCGATTGCCAGTCCACCCAAGGCCCAAGCATCGGGCCAGAGTACCGCTAACCCAAGGATGCCCGTAAGGAGGACGAATCCGACGTAGACGTAGTGCACGTATCTCCATGATGCCGTGATGTCGTAGAAGTAGGCGATCGTCCCGCTCAAATCCAGGTTCAGGCGGTTCTCGAGTATCCTGGCCCTGACCGCTGCGGCTTCCTGGAACCTTCTGTAGTGCTTGTCGAGTAATCTCAACGTACAAATCAGACCGAGGGTCACAACGAAAACGGCCAGTTTGACGTAGTCGGACACCACTACGTTTGCATTGGCTGCGGCCTGTCCAAGAAGTGTGTCGGCGGTCAGCAATCCCGTTACGAAGCTGAATCCGTATTTCCTCAGGTCGTGGAGGTTGTCGTCGAACCTCGCAAGGACCGCCCTCGCCTCTTGCCACTCTTCCAATCCGAAGTCAGAGCCGACCGGTTTTGACATGTTGGGTCAAGCGGCCTCCGCTGAGCCTGTCAACTCACTCCTCTGAGGTCCCGCCTTCCTTTGGGGGACTCTCTCACTTGTCAAGTGGCTTCGCCGCGACGTGGACGCCATTGCTTATCCCTATGATCGTACTCAACGTCGCTCCGATGTCGGGGAGCGAGTATGTCCCACTGTAAAGATTCGACGACACGAACGTCACGAACAGCAGGATAGCGACGACGTTCCATGCAAACATTTGCACCTTCACCAGGGACGGCCCGTGGGAGAGTTTTTCTGTCGCGAGGAAGCCACCCATGAAAGGTTTCGGCAGAGTCCCACTGGTCGCCGCCGCGGCGTTCCCACTACTCTGAACCCACTTCGTTTTGTTCTGAACGCCGTTTGTTATCGACGTAAGAGCTAGCGTTCCAGAGGCAATCCCTACCAAGACGAGTGTGTTTGTGGGGATGTCACTGAGGAAGGCCCCCACTGACAAGGAGAGCGCGAGGTAGCTTCCCAGAATCACCCCAGTCCAGAGGATTACTTGCACGTGTGTGACACTCCATTGGCCATCGACGCTTCTGCCGAACCTCACCATACCATATCCAATGACCGTTAAACCAGCCAACAGGCCGAGAAGCGCGGAGAGACCGACTGGAACCAGTGCGGCCACAGTCACGTGGTAATTATCTAATCTTATATAGTTTGGTTCATGTTTATTCTGAGTCGACTGCCATTGGACCTGCCCACACATTTCTTCTTTGGGATCGCCGTGGGCCTCGTCTTCTTTGGCCGACCAGAAGTGGCATTGATTATCGGTCTGGGTGCGCTGTTCCCCGACCTGGACCGAGAGTACTGGTACGTCCCCGAGCGCAAATACGCAGAAGAACAGATGCACCGTGCACTTTTCCACAACGTGGTCGTGATGGCTGTCGCCTACATCGCCAACCCGCTCCTGTCCCTCGGGGTCTTCCTACACGTTCTGCAAGACTCGTTCACAACTGTGAAGGACCGCGGGGTCGAGTGGTTCTACCCATTCACTCGGCTGGTGAAGCGAGGGATACACGATGCCAACGGGAAGGACCAGGCTCCGGCCGCGAACGAACATGTGTATTTTTACCAGGAGGATCCACCTGAACTTGTCAAGCTCGCAGACCCGGACTTGCAGGAGCCGAGCAAAGACCCGGTTCCCTGGAGGAGGGTGTACGGGTTCGCCCAGAACAGCCATCTTCTTGACAGAGGGTTCTTCTTCGGGTCCATCGCAATAGCGATTCTGTGGTTCATCGATCCGACCAACTCAGCGAGCGTATCCCAATTCGTCGGGTTGGGGCCGCAGCTGTGGGGCATCGTGGCGGGCTACCTGGGTGTCCTTCTGCTCTTCGCTTCAGGGGAAACCCAGAGTTCTGGGGAAAGGTCTCGGGCCAAAGCAGGACAGCAGGGGAAACCCGACCCAGCTTCGAGGCTCAGAATGCTAAAGCCAATTCAGGTGCCGCTGTTGGGAATAGGAATCGCTCTTCTCGCCTCGTCTGTCCTGCTGTCATGGACTGGCCTCGTTGATAACATCAGTCTCACACTCTCGAATCCGCCTCTCTTGGTCGCGGGAGCCGCTGCGGTCCTCATAGTGGCTGTCGCGGTGATAAAGTGGCAGACCAGAGGCGGAAGGACGACCATGGTCTAGTCGAGCCGAGGGCCTCGGGAAGATTGGCGTCAAGCTGCAACATAGTGCCCGCAGTCGCCACAGACGCCTTCGATCAGGTGTGAGCATCCCGCCTCGCATCGGCAGCCCCTGCTCTTCTTCAACGACATTTCAGCGGGTCGTTTCGAATCGGCGATGAAATCATGACAACGCTTGCACATGTGGAATCACTTCGTATGTAGTTAGGAGTGGTATTTCAGGGAGTCAGGCGTTCCGGGTCTTGTTGGAATACCCATAGACCTCGCTGGCGGCTGCGAATGCCTCGCCTGTTTGTGGCCGTCTAGCACCAACAGGATCAGTTCGGCCCTCTCCGACTCTCCGGTCTTCTGGGCCCTTATGTACTCCTTGCCGAATGTCGCACAGATGTCGCACCCTTCGGCGTCGGAACCGGCCGAGACTGTCGCTGTCCTACCCCGCGTTTGGTGCCAAATGGCTGCCTGTATTGCTTTTGGTATAGTAACAAACGATAGTTTCACACAATGTGAAAATCCTGTTAAGGCATGCGCCTTGCGATAACAGCGGGTAATAACAGAATGCTAGAGGGAAAGGGCCGCTTCGTCAACCTGAGAAGGAAGACCTCCAACAAGGCCTACGACAACTTCTTCGTCTACATACCCGTCGAAGTGGCTAGGGACAGCGGGTTCCCGTTCAAGCCGAAGGACGTGGTGATCGTCAAGGTGGACATGGAGAAACGGAAGGTCACCTTGGAAAAGGAATAGGCAATCGCCGACCCAAGTCAAATCAGCGCAACCAAGTAGATACGATATTACTACCAGATTAATAAACCAGACCGTTCACCCCTAGGGACGCAATTCAGATGTCGGGATATCTCGATTTACCATCCTCTTACATAGCAGTCCTTCTCTTGGTGTTCCGGGTCGCGGCAGGCGCGGCCTGGCTGCAGCACGGCCTGATGAAGGTCCGCGGCGGAGGTTGGAAGCAGGCAGGGCAGTGGATACAGAGCATGGGCGTGCCGGCTCCGGCAGCTCCACTCGCGACAGCACTGGAAGTCCTCGGAGGCATTTTCCTGATCATAGGCTTCTTGGTCCCGATAGTGGCGCTCCTGTTCCTGGTGCAGATGGCGGGGATCGTCATCATGAAGATGGCGAAGATGAAGGCGACGCTCATCCCGAAGGGACAGAGTGGCCCGTCATACGAGATCGACTTCACCTATCTCATCATCGCCCTGGTCCTGATAGCCGTAGGCGCAGGCTCGATCTCCCTGGACGCTCTTCTGGGGCTTTACTAGGCGGCCGCTCGGCATCGCCCAGTGTAGGGTTCGCTGGTTGGGCTGTCGCTGTCGTAGTCCGTGTCAGCCTTGGTTCTGGCTGCGCAGCCTTTCCATCGCTCTGTAGGTTCTGAGCGCGTCTCTTGCTTCCACGATTATCTCGAGGTCGGGGGCGGCACGGATGTAATCGATGACATTGATGCCTTCCATCGCAATTTCATTTGTGATGGCCGCCATCGCCCCGACGGTGTTCTTGAACGGTTCAGCCATCGTCACGCTGATTTCGGCAAGGTCACGCGTGACGCTCAGGACGCTCTTCCTTGGTATCATCCCCGTCAACTTGCCGAGGTTCGTCGAATCGATCACTACGACCATTTCCTTGATGCTTGAAGCAACGCTCAGGGACTCCCCCCTGGACGTGTCGACCTTCTGGGAGAATTTCGCCAGCAGGTCCTGGATTTCAGGACCGTTCTGAATCTCTACGACGACGATCTCGCTTTTCAGACTCAGTTTGGTAATCAGTTCGCTCACGGCCCTGCCTTTTACGACCGCTTCTTTGGTGGGGTACCGCCTAATCGCGGCGACCAGAGCCTCGAGCGTCACGTCCTGTCGCGTCGTAATCTGGATGTGCCTGGCGAGCGCCCTCACATTGACGAGTCCGCGTGCAAGTCCATTTCGAATCACCGGGTCGCTCTCAATCACATCCCGCACGACGTCGGCAGCATGTTGCGAATTCGACATAATTATGGCAACTGTTCCTGATTTGATGCAATCATGACATAAGGCTTTTCCCGTCCTCGCCCCAAGAAGCTCCTATACGAGACCAGGGCATGCTAAGCGCAAAGACGGTGATGAGGCTACGGAACAATGTCATTCCAATAGAACGATTAGAGGGACGCATCGACGAAGTTCGTGGTCTAATCGACAGAGGTTTGGCGCGCCTGGTGGTTTCCGAGTATCCGTGGGGCATCGAACTGGGTGTCGAACTGACGGAACACGGCTTCGACGGGGACGTTCCCATCGACATCCGCAATCTATTGACAACTACAAACTGATGATCCAAGACCTGGGGAGGGCCCCCCAGCTGCTGGCCGGGGTTCACACCGTTTAATTGCCGGCGATGCATCCTTCCAAGAGACGAATGATCAAGGTAAACTGTTCTGAGCTGAGCGGGACGTTGAAGCTGGCTCTTGCTGAGGCGATCTCACAGGGGCTCGAAGGCTCCGGCGTCGCCCTCCTTGACGGCGACTACGTGGCGATCGACACTCTGTCGGGACCAGCGATAGGGGCCATCAGAATCCGGTCTTTGGTGGATTCCTACCTGTCGAGCAGGAAGGACGCTTCGGTATACCGCACCGAAGAGAAAGGCGAATCGATCATAGTGCACTCTTCGGTGCCCGCCTCCGCCCAAGAAAAGAAGGTCGTCGAAAAACTCCCTCCGGGGCTGCTCCAGTGTCCTGACTGCGGCTACCTGACCACATCCCAGGAGCAGTACGAAGACCACCTGAGGATGCACGACCTTATGCGCGGAGTCGCGCGCTGACTTATCGCATATTCCGCCCAACACTCCATTCGAAACGCCCTAGGCTAAAATAATATGTAGCCACAGTCGAAGCCTCGATTACAATGGCCTCGCAGCAGGGAATCACGAACGAGCTGGGCATCGGCGAGGTCATCTCGAAGACGTTCAACCTCTACCGGCGAGAGTTCGCGAAGTACTTCATCCTCTTCGTAGTGATCGAGGCAATCATCGGACTAGTCAACACCCTGGCGTACCGCGCCTTCACACTGCCGACTCTCCCGTTCCACCCGACGACCCAGCAGGTCCTGAACTGGGCTCCCGGTTTCTTCGGAACATTCGCCGAACTCGTCGCCGTTATAGGGATCGTAGGCCTCGTCTTCTACCCCATACTCTACGGGGGGGGCGATCAAAATGGCATCCGACGAGATTACAGGGGGTCAGCCTAACCTCGGGACGTCCGTCCGGTTCGGTGCTTCCAAGTTGATCATGATGTGGGCTCTGGGCTTGGTCGTCGGCATCATAGTCGTACTCGGTTTCATCGCCCTAATCGTCCCCGGGGTGATTCTGGCGATAATGTTCTCCCTGACGGTCCCTGTCCTTCTGATCGAGAACCAGGGAATCGGCGGAAGCATGACCAGGAGCCGGGAGCTCGTCGGCCACAGGTGGTTGAAGACCTTCGCTTTGTTCATCGTCTTCGGGATAATCATCGGGATCGCAGCCGCCATCGTGAGCGCGATCAGCACGGCCTTCGGTTCGGCAAGCACCTTGGTCAGCAGCGTCCTCTCGTCCTTCTACCTCCCGCTGATCCCCATTTTCCTGGTGGTCTACTACTACTCCAACCTGGCAAGGCTCGCGCCCGTTCAGGCGGGCCACTCACCGATGGCCCAGTCAGCCGCGATAGAGCCAGGCATGAAATTCTGTGCAAATTGCGGCGTCAAACTGTTGCAGTCGGCTACCTTCTGCTCCAGCTGCGGGGCCAAGCAGCCCGCCTAGGTCCAAAGCGATAAGAACCAAAGGCCCATTCCATTCCCGTTTGTCTTCGCTTACGACGCTCACAGCAGGGCGAACCCGGGGTAGCCCATGAACTACTGCCCCAACTACGGCGCCCCACAGGTTCTCGGACAGAACTTCTGCGCGAACTGCGGCTTCGACGTCAGAGAACCGGCTCAACCCGGACAGGTCGCGGTCCAGCCTACGGCACGGGACATCCGCGGCCTCGGCAGGAACACGGTGGTCTACCTAACCGACGCAGGGCTCCGCGGCGTCGAAATCAGCTCTGGAACCCTGCTGTTCTTGGCAGTCTTTGCGCCGCTTTTCATCCTCGTCGCGATCTACCTCGTGACAAACTCCGGCGTCTTGGACGTCTATGCGGCCATCTGGATGGCTGCTTCTTTTCTGCTTTATGACGAGCTCAGATGGCGAGGGCTCCGGAACCTCGACCGTTCTCCTTTTCCTTCCGACATGGACGGCAAAGGGAGGTCCTGGCTGGCGCCATGGCGATCCATACGGATGGCCGACTGGAACGGCAGGACCCTCTGGTTCACCGCTTCCGACCCGAAACGGAAGATCACAATAACGTTCGACAGGGAGGATGCGTCGGCCGTGGAAAAGACCCTCAACGCCTGGAGGGTCAGGTATGTCTGGAGGCCACCTAGGCTCCCGAGTTTCTTTACTCGGTTCTGGACCCTGGCGCTGCTCGTATTCATCATAGGCCAGGCCATCCTGATTCTGGCGGCGACTCTCCCCTTCTTCCCCGGCGAGGAGCAGGTGTACAGCACCATCCTGAACAACACGAAATCAGGAGTCACCGGAGCCACGTTCATACAGGCGTTCAGGGCGATCTATCTGAACAACATCCAAGTCGCCTGGGGCGGGACGGTGCCTTTCCTGGGGCAGCTGGCATTCGGGATAGCAAACTACAACACAGGCAGAGTGATCCAGGTCATAGCCATAGGTAACAACCCTCCAGTCTCTCCGTCCCTGGTCCTCGTCGGGCTGTACCTGTTTCCACACACATGGGTCGAAGAATCGGCTTATCCCATCGCCACCGTAGCTGGTCTCCTCGCCATCACCAAATGGCGCACCGTCGCCCCTGGCGAGTTCGCACGAAGACTGAACCGCGGCTCGACGAAATTCGCCCTATCGATGGGCGGGGTCGCACTGATCTTGCTCGTAGCCGGGCTCATCGAGACCTCAGGGCTCTTCATAGGTCTCGGAGAGATACTCTTCTGGGTCCCCCTGGGCGTCGCGTATTTCCTGTTCGCCAAGAGGCGCCGAAGGCGCAGACAATTGGAAGCACTGGAAGCAACCTAAGGATAGACATTAATTCCCTCTCCAGGGTCAACGCTCTGGTTTGTCTTTCTCTGCCGACCTTGCCTGGGAGCGCGTCAAGACGCTGGCCCCCATTCCCTCCAGGCTCGATTCATATTACAGAGACATTCTTTCTCAATACGAGACAGCGCAGAAGATTGCCACCACGGCAAGATCAAAGGGCTTCGACCCCACCGAAACAGTGGAAAGCAAGACCGTCTTCGACCTGGCTGACAGGGTCAACCAGATGCTCCGTCTCGATCAGTTCGAGGGCCTCGTCGACCGGCTCAGGGAGCTGCTGCACAGCACTTCAAAGGAGCGGGCCGCCCTTGCGATTTCGCAGGAGATAGCCCTCGGCAAGTTCGGCGCCCTCGAAAGGCACGAGGCCCTGAACTACGGGGTAAGGGCCGGGCTCGCCGTGATGACGGACGGGGTCACCGTGGCCCCACTGGAAGGAATCTCAGGGGTCAAAATCAAGCAGAACGACGACAACACAGACTACGTCTCCGTTTCATACGCCGGACCCATGCGCTCCGCCGGAGGGACGGAGGCCGGGTTCTCCCTCGTCATAGCAGACCTCACAGCCAAGAAGCTCGGCCTGAGCAACTACAGGGCGCGCCAGGAGGAGATAGACAGGTTCGCGGAAGAGCTCAGGATCTACGAGCGCGACGTCGGCAACTTCCAATACAAGGTCACCGACGACGACATCAGGCGTGCCATCTCAAACCTCCCCGTCGAGATAGACGGGATCGAGACCGACCCCATCGAGGTGGTGGTCCACAGGAACCTGAAACGTGTGGCCACCGACCGGCTGAGGGGCGGGGCGCTGAGGGTGCTCAACGACGGCATCATCGGCCGCGCCAACAAGCTCTCGAAGAAGCTCGCGAGCCTCAACATCACGGGCTGGGAGTTCCTCGCCCAGCTGAAGGGGGGGACCCAGCAGACTACCAACGAGACAGAGATGGCGGGCGCCCACTTCGAGGAGGTGATCTCAGGCAGGGCCGTCCTGTCAATGCCTCACAGCAAGGGGGGCTTCAGGCTCAGATACGGCAGGTCGATGAACACCGGCCTTTCGACCATTGGCATACATCCGGCGGTCGCCACCCTACTCGACTATCCCGTGGTCACAGGGACCCAGGTTAAGGTGGACATGCCTGGAAAGGCAGCGACCATAGCTTTCGTCGATTCCATCGAGGGACCCACCATCCTGACCAAGGACGGGGGCGTCATCAGGGTGTCGACCACGGCCCAGGCGGAAGAAGTCCACGACGCCTTGGCGAAGATCATTGACCTGGGGGACGTCCTCATCAGCTATGGGGACTTCCTTGAGAACAACAAGGCGCTCCCGCCATCTCCCTATGTGGCAGAGTGGTGGGTACAGGACTTTCGCCGCGCGATGACAGGGATCCCAGGGGCCGCAGAAATGATGGCGGTAGCGGGCATATCCCGCGAAAGGTCCGCCGAACTGCAGGCTTCCTCTGCCGCGATTCCATCCGCCGTCGAGGCCATAGCGATCTCCCAGACCCTTGGGATTCCACTTCACCCTCATCACACGCCGCGCTTCGACAGAGTGGACTCTTCTGACCTTGCCGAGTTGAGGAAGTACTCCCTCCTGGAGGGGTCTGACGTCGCCATAAACGCCAACATACCCCAGATACGCTGGATTCTCAACACCTGCCTGATCGAGCACAGGATAGAGGGAGACGTGGCCGTCCTCCGCGGAGACCCGGCCCTTGTTTTCAGCACCCTTCTGAGGCTGAAAGAGCCGGAACTTGTGGTTTCGACCGAGGAACCTGAATACATCAAGCGCCTCTCGGGGATTCAGCTGGGCCGCCAGAGCACCACCACGATTGGGATCAGAGTCGGAAGGCCCGAGAAGGCTATGGTGAGGAAGCTGAAGCCTCCCGTTCACACCCTCTTCCCCGTCGGCTACGGAGGAGGTCCGATGCGCGACGTCTTCGCGGCCGCCCGGGCGGGGAGGGCAAAGATCGAGGTGGTCAACCTGCTCTGTCAGAAATGCAACCAAAGACGGATGTCCTTACAGTGTGAAGTCTGCGGCGAAGCCACGGTGCGCTTCAGGAGCTGCCCGAGGTGCGAGACCACGACCAAGGACGAGACATGTCCCAACTGCAGGACGAAGACGGTAAGTTACTCGAAGATGGACTTCGACTTCCGGTCGAGGCTGGAAGCCGTCAGAGCAAAGATACCACACAATCCCAACAAGCCGGTCAAAGGGGTGAGGGGTCTCACCAGCGCTTCAAAGCAGCCCGAGGCGATAGAAAAGGGGATCATCAGGAGCAGGCACGACACATACGTGTACAAAGACGGGACCCTCAGGATAGACGCCACCAACGAGCCTCTGACCCACTTCAGACCCAGGGACGTCAAGGCAGACATCGGCACGCTGATCCGCCTAGGATATACCCAGGACAAGGACGGACTTTCCCTGCAGCGAGACGACCAGATACTCGAGCTCAAGCCCCAGGATGTAATCATCCCGGCGGACATCGGCGGCGACCTCGTGAGGATGGCCCAATGCGTCGACGACGAGCTCCAGAGCCTTTACGGACTCGAACCATTCTACAACGCCAGGGAGCCTGCGGACCTGCTGGGCAAGTTGGTCATCGGCCTCGCGCCGCACACGTCGGTCGGGGTGGGAGGGAGGATAGTCGGCTTCGCAGCGACGCAGGTCTGCTTCGCAAACCCCTACTGGCACTCCGCCAAAAGACGAGACTGCGACGGGGACGGAGACTCTCTCCTACTCCTATTGGACGCCCTGCTCAACTTCTCCCTCGAATACATCCCCGCCCAGATAGGGGGATACATGGACACCCCCCTCCTGATCCAGCCCGTGATCTTGCCATCTGAAGTGGACGAGCAGGCCCACAACTTCGACATAGCGTCATCATACCCAATCGAATTCTATGAAAGGACCCAGAGCGCCCCCGCAGCGGCTTCGGTCGCAGACATGATCGAACGGATAGGCACGCGGCTCGAAAGCGACACCCAGTTCTATGGCTACGGTTACACCCACCCGACGAGTGCCCTGACCATAAAGCGCTCGAGGGGGTCCTATTCGACCCTGAGGACGCTGAACGAAAAGATATCCAAACAGATTGAGGTGGCGTCCCTCATCGAGGCGGTGTCGACCCGCGAGGTCGTCGAGTCTATAATCAAGACGCACCTGATAAGGGACATAATGGGGAACGCGAAGAAATACGCGACGCAGGCCTTCAAATGCAAGAGCTGCGGGATGACCATGAGGCGCCCGCCCCTCTCCTGGAAGTGCCCCACCTGCGGGAGCGAGATCAGAGGGACCCTGACCCGGGCGTCCGTGGAGAAGTACCTCTACATCGCCCAGAGGCTCGCGCGCGAATACGACGTCGACCCCTATCTGAAGAGCCGCCTGGACATGCTCCAGAGGGAGCTCGACCAGCTCTTCCAGGGCCACAGGAAAGCAGACCAGCTCGAGCTGACCGACTTCCTGAAGCCGACGCTAGCCGAATGAGTAGGCCGGCGAGTCTCTGAAAGAGTACTTGACCTTCTGGAACCCCTTGCGCAACTCCTTGATCCTCAAGGTCACTTCACGCTTCTTGGTCCCGCCGAGCGCGAGGCGCACTATTCCCGCTATCTCTTTCATCTCGGACCTGCCCATGCCGAGGCGCGTGAGCTCTGCCACCCCCAGCCGTATGCCTCCCGGATTGGTGTAGTGCCTGCCCGCCTGGAGGTCCCCAGGGATGGGCTCCCTGTTGCAGATGACATTCTGGTCTTCGAGAAGCTTCTCGATGGCCCCACCATCTGAATATCGGGTGATGTCCAGCACCACCTGGTGGGACTTTGTGTACCCGTTCTTCTCGCCAAGGACCTTTTCTCCCAGCTCTGCCAGCCTTCCGGCCAGGGTCTGGGCGTTCGCCACCACGTCTTTCGCGTACCTGTGCCCGAACTGCAGGAACTCGGCGAACACCATCGCCTTCGCCGCCACGTTGTTCAGATGGTGGTTGCTCGTCATCCCGGGGAAGACGGCCTTCTTCAGCGGCTCGGCGAGCTCTGCGTTGGACGCGATGGCCCCTCCCTGAGGCCCGAAGAGTACCTTGTGGGTGCTGAAGGTCATGACCTGCGCCCCTTCCCTCAGCGGGTCCTGGAACTGGCCCCCGGCGACGAGCCCGGCGACGTGGGCGGCGTCGTAGCAGATGACCCCTCCCTTGTCGTGGATGGCCTGCTCCAGCTCCTTAATCGGGTGCGGGAACAGGAACAGGCTGCAACCGAACATGGCCAGCTTCAGCGACGGGAGGGCGGCTATGCGCTTCTTCGTCTCGTCGACGTCGATGTTCATCGCCTCCTTGTCGAAGGCAAAGTAGGAGACCTCCAGCCCGTGCACGGCGCCGGCCGAGCCTCCGAAATCTTTCTTGCCGTGCGAGATGTGACCACCATTGGGGATCGAAAGCGCCATCATTGTGTCCCCTGGGTTCGTGCACGCCGCATAGACCGCCAGGTTGGCCACGACCCCGGACACCGGCCTGACATCGATGTGCTCGGCCCTGAACAGCTTCTTGCCGAGCGCTATTGCCTGCAGCTCGATCTGGTCGATGTACCTGCAGCCGGCGTAGACCCTCTCGCCCGGCCACCCCTCGGCATAGCGATGCCCGAGGTCAGAGGAAAGAACCCTCCTTACGGGCTCCGATGCTAGGTTCTCGCTGGCGATCATAGGCAGGCTTTCCGAGAACCATCTCTCATGAGAGCGCACCTTACTCAGCACCGACTTGAACTCTGAATCGTAGGAGGGCATGAGACGCGACATTTTCCTACGATAATTATACGTTTGTAGGGTCAGCCTGCAGGTTGCTTAATACCACATTTATTCGGGGAGAAGCCAGAGTCTCCTTGGAGTCTCGTTCGAACGGAATAGAGTTAGAGCACGTCAGCAAATCCTATGGCTCGGTCCTGGCTTTGAACGACCTGAGCTTCGACATACCGGTGGGAGGACGGTTCGCCCTTCTGGGGCCCAACGGAGCAGGAAAGTCCACCACACTAAAGCTCCTCATAGGCTCCCTCCGGGCGGAGACCGGGTCGGTGAAGATACTCGGCGCCGCCCCCGAAAGCAAAGAGTCGAAGGCGGTCGTCGGCTACCTCCCCGAGGACGCCCTGCCGTACAGGATGCTATCTGTGAGGGAGAACCTCGAGTACATAGCAGCCCTCAGAGGGGTGGAGGACGTGAAGGGTCGGACCGACTTCCTCCTTGACGAGCTCGATCTGAGGCACTACGAGAGGTCGAACGTCGGCCGGCTCTCCAGGGGGAACACGCAGAAGCTGGCCATCGCCCTGGCCATCGTCCACACTCCCAAGGTCTTGTTGCTCGACGAGCCTCTGAACTACCTGGACATCCCGACACAGGAGAAGGTCATCGCCATGCTCGACAGGATGGAGGGGACCCACCTCGTCTCGACGCACATCATGGCGATAGCGCACAGGCTGACAGACAGCGTGGTGATGATATCAAAGGGGATGTTCCTGTGGGAGGGCACCATCGACGAGCTCAGGAAGAAGGGCTCGCCGGAGGAGCCCATCGAGAGCGTCGTGGCGAGGATGATGGCTGGTGCTTCCTAAGCTCCTCAAATTCGTCATCCGGACCAGATTCTCCAGGCCCCTGCTGATACTCATCGCGATCATGCTCGTGTACTTCGCCGCGGTCTCCACGCTGATTCCTTCCCAACAAGCGAATCTCATCCTCGGCTACTATGGGACGGGCATCGTCGCGCTCTTCCTAGCCATGGCTCTTGCCGCGGGCGGGGTCATGATATTCAAGTCAGACAGAGACTATCTCTTCACCCTCCCTCTGAGCACCAGGGACCTTTCCATCGCCATCTTCTTCTCACAGTTCATCGGCTTCGGGATAACAATCCTGTTCATGTTCGGATACCTGTACCAGACCATTGCGTCTCCTCTGTTGCTGGTAGACCTCGTCGCTCTGGCCCTGGCATTCACGTCACTCGGGGTCATAGCACCTCCGATGACCACCCGGCTTAGGGTCGCCCTTTCGGTGGGACTGGCGCTCTGGACGCTCGCCGCGCTTGCGAACTTCCCTCTTTCCCCCGGCGCGGCATTCAACGGAAACGTGTACGGAGGGACAGTCACGATTATCGCGCTCGCTGTGGTCACGACGACGCTAGCCTTCAGATCTCTGTCGCGGATTGAGCTCGACATGATGAGGAGCCTCGTGAGGACGACGTCTTCGGATATCAAGTCCCCCAACAGCTACGCTGGAAAGAGCCCCGTGGGTGCCATCTATTCGATGAACCTCAGCAACATGTCCTTGGCCGGAAGGATGAACATGGCAGGGACCTCCCGATACATATCGAGGCGTGTCAAGACCCGCTGGGTCGTCGCGACTGCGGCTGTGGGAGCGGCAGCGTATTTCATCTACGCTCTGCAAGGCGCGCCTGCGCCTGCTGTGAGCGGAACGGACACATTCTCAGGCGCGATCCTCGTAGCGGTCGTCCTCGCATTCTTCAGTTTCTTCCTTTCCCAGTCGGCGATAACGAACGAACGGATATGGCTCTCTCTGACGGCGCTCCCTCCTGCTATCTACTTCCGGCACCTCATCGCATCCCGAGTCATTTCTCTGATGCTGATCCTGGCCCCCTTTGCCGCTGCCAACGCGGTCCTCTTCGCTCTGGGCTACGGCGTGGCCCTTGGGGCGCTCGGAGTGGTACTTGCGGTCATCCCTGGCGCATTCGTCTTGGAGATCTGCTGGGCCGCCTACATCGCGCCCATCCAGGTGAAGGGAGACGACATGGTGATGGCCGCGCAGTTCAGCCTGCGGCAACTGGCCACCGCTCTGCCACTTGGCGGAGTGATATTGCTCGTCTCGATAGCGTCGATTTTCCCCGTAGTGGCCATTGCGGGGGGGCTCTTCCTTTGCGCCGTCTCGGCCCTCCTGACCATGAGCGGAGGGTTCTGGAGCAGGGTAACCACAAAGCTCACAGAAAACGGGTTCGTGTGACCGCGGTCAGAGCGGCACTTTCAGGACCATCTGTTCCTTCCTGAGCCTCTCGCCGATGCAGCCCCTCACTAGCTCGCACGCTTCTATGATCCTGTGGTCGCTGATGCTGTAGTATATGCTGGAGCCGTCCCGCCGGGTGTTGAGGAGGCCGAACTGCCTGAGGATGGCCAGGTGCTGGGAAGCGTTCGCCTGCGTGACACCGACCAGCCTGGCCAGTTCGTTGACCGTCTTCTCCCCCTGTTTCAGCGACCTCAGGAGGTGGATCCTCGTGGAGTGCGCCATGCCCTTGCAGAAGTCTGCCTGGAGCCGGTATAGCTCCTCTTCTGGATCGGCGATTTCATGCAACTTTCTTCTCACCCAGCGCAGCCTTCACTTCGACGACCTGCTTTTGCGGCTCTGGCTTGTCTTTGACCGGGAACCTCGTCTGGCCGAAGAACAGATCGAACATCCTCTCCAGGCTCCCGTTCAACGCCCTCCAGTAGATCATGGCGAAAGACCTCTTCATGAAGTACTTTATCGTCGAAGGGGTCTGGTCCACGGGGGGCGATGAGTACGTGGCAGAGACGAAGATGGCCTTACGGGCCCCAACCTCCATGGGGCAGTTTATCCTGCCGTTGTATTCCAGCATGTCGGAGGATTGCTGCATTTCCGCCACGATGTTGTGCGCGACCACCACGGACTGCAGGTGCGCCACGACCCCCGACTTCGAGACGGGGATGTTGGTGGCGTCCCCGATGGCGTACACCCCAACCTGCCCCTGCACCTTCATCATGCCCTTGTCCGTGGGGACGTAGCCTTCCTGGTCCCCTATGCCCGAGTCGATTATCACATCGGCTCCATGGTGAGGGGGTATCGCGATGAGGAGGTCGTAGTGGAAAGCCTCTCCTTCGAGGGAGTAGATCTTCCGCTCCGCAGGGTCAACGGAGTCTACGTTGAAGAAGGTCGAGACCTCGATGCCCTTTTCCTGGAACATCGGTTCGACGACCTTGGAGATCTTCTCAGCAGGATAGGGCCTGGGGTATGGCGTCAGGAACTTGATCTTCACCTTGTCCCTGATTCCGCGCTTTTGGAAGAATTCGTCCAGCATGAAAGCAGCCTCGTTGGGAGACGGGGGGCACTTGTGCGGCGTTCCGGCTATCGCCACGATCACGGTCCCTCCATCAAAGGTCTGTAGTGACTCCCAGATGCGCTGGGAGTCCTTCCCGCCTGTGTGGAAGTTCAAGGCTCCCTGGGCCAGGCCCGGGACCTTCGACGGGTCGGGGACCGCACCAGTGGCGATCACCAGGAAGTCGTAGGTCAGCGTCCTGCCGCTTTTCGTGGACACAGACTTCGCTTTGAAGTCGATCTTCACCGCCGGATCCTGGATGAACTCGACGTCTTTTCTGAGGAGCTCGGTCTCTTCTTTCACGTACTTGTCAGGGGACGCGCCCTTGAACGCGATATCCAGGTTCCCAGGCTGGAACGGATGGTGGAGGTGCTCGCCGACCAGTTGGACCGAAGCGAGCCCCCCATGGATTTCATCCCGTAGCTCCGAAGCCAGGAGGTTGGCGGTGAAAGTCCCTCCGTCGCCTGAGCCGACGATGACCACCCTCTGCATGGCCGTGTCTAGCTCCTTTTCTTGGTGATCTTGACTACGATCCTGGTGTAGTCCTGTTCATCTATGATGTCCACCAGCTCGTTCCCGCTCTTCTGCGCCCATGCCGTGACGTCGGCTTTGGCGGCAGGGTCGGTCGCCAAGAGTTCGATGATGTCTCCGAGCTGAGAACTCCTGTATGCCTTGAAGAGGTCGGTGATGGGTCCCGGACAGAAGCTTCCCCGGGAGTCGATCACTTTGTGTTGCTCTACTGTTGCCATCTCGATCGCCTAGATGAAGATGATTTGCCCGCCTTCGCTCAGCGAGATGAACGTGGCTGCCCCGATAATATCGTCGATTTCGTCGATGAGGGCCTCCTTGGGGGTTCCCATGACCTCCATCGTCGTGGAGCAGGCGTGCAGCTTGACTCCCAAGTCCTTCGCCATCTTGAACATGTCGGGGATTGAAGGCATCTTCTGCTTCTTCATCTTCCCGTTCATCATCCTGGTGGCCATGGCTGTCATGCCAGGGATCATGCCTAGTATGTTGGGCATCGGCATGCCTGGGTTGCCCACGGGCGCCACCTTCAGCGAGCCCACTTTCTTCTTGTTCACCGCCTGTAGTCCCCAGAAGGTGAAGAACATGTGAACCTCCTTCCCCATGGTGGCCGCCGTTGTGGCTATCATCAGGGCGGGATACACCATGTCCATCGTCCCCTTGGACAGGACGATCATCATCCTCTCCGTCTGCTCTGCCTTCTCTTCGGTCCTAAGTTGCGTTGCTTGTGCCAATCCAGCTCACGAATATTCGCGGATTCTAATGTGCTAATAAAGCGCGAAGTCGATTCTCAAAGTTGGAAAATGTCTGGGTCCTATTAGTCAGGCGAAGGACTAGGATCCCATATCCCGCCGTTATCAACAGTGAAAATCATCTCCCGTTCTTTTAAGCAGGTCGACGCCCTTCCCAATCTGATGCAAACGAAAAACGCGCTCCGCCAGCCCGCATACATCAAGGTCGAATCCGAAGGCATCTGGTGCCCTCCGACTCCGATGATCGATCTCTTCAAGGCCTGGCGCCAGGCGAAACTGGGGGACGTCATCGAGCTTGACGCGACGGAACCCACAATCGAGACCGACGTAAGGAACTGGGCGAAGAAGAGCGGGAACAGGGTGATCGGGGTCACCAGCGAAAAAGGCCACACTAGGGTGGTCGTCCGCATTACGAAGAGGGGGAAGGAAGCGATCGAGCTGTCGGCTGCGAAGGCGAACGTGAACAATCCCGATCAGACGAAGGTCACCCCGAAGGCGAAACTGCAGCTCGTCACGGTGGGGGGGTTCACCATGGGGCTCAGGACGCTCGAGCCAGGCTGGAGATGGACGACCTCCATGAAACAGTTGGCGAACACAAGAACCTGCGAGGTCCACCATACAGGATACGTGATTTCAGGGCGGATGGGGTTCCTGATGGAGGACGGCACGAAGTTGGAGGTGGGGCCCGGAGACGCCTTCGACGTACGGCCGGGGCATGACACGTGGACCATTGGAGAAGCTCCAGCGGTGTTCCTCGACCTGATCGGTGCACAGGACTAGAGCGCCTCAGACAGGTGCCGGACCTCACCGTATCTCGAACGGCGCTACGCTTAAGAACGGTAGAGGCTCGTCGGCGCACGAATGAGCAAGAAAGACAACGCTCCGATGCCCGCGTCGAGCGCAGGCCTGCTCACATTCTTCAACGAGGAGACTCAAGGGGTCAAGATAAGGCCAGAAGTAGTCCTCATCGGGTCGATCACACTGATAGCCGTCTCGATTGTCCTCAACATCGTCCACTAAGAGCCTTTCGGCCACAGACGTCCTTGCGAGCCGGTACAGGCACCTATTCGTCCTCCCTTCTGCCCCCCGGCTCCTGCTCTACGGGGGGCTGGCTTCGCTCCTCCTCGCCCTCCTGTCAAAGGGTGCCGGAGGGATTCTCAACTTCGTCCTGGCGCTGGTCGTCTTCGCCCTGTCAGCTTCGGCAATCTCGAGTGCGCTCCTGTTAGTCGATAGAAAGACGATTGCGACTTTCCGAAGGGTCCTGGCGCTGCTGGCAGGGAGTGAGATTCTCTGGCTCGTGATAGCGGCTGTCGGCGGGGCGTACGCTTGGACCTCCGGTTCGTCATATGCCTTGACGAACGCCCTTCTCTTCGGGGCGTTCATCTGCGCTGGGTTCGAATTCATCGTCATCAATGGGGCTTTCGAAAGGAGCGCCCCGCTTTCCTTCGCGCTGGCCATCGTCCATCCGACCGCGACCATATTGGTCATCAGGGCACCCGAGCTCATGAAACATCTCGATCCTGTCGCAGCTGTTGCCGGGGCAATCTCGCTTGCACTGCTGGCCGCTTTCCCGGTACTGTTGGGAAGAAGGAAGACGAGCCTGGGGTTCGACGCACTGAGCCTCTTTCAATCATTCATGAAGACTTGGGCAGCCGGGGACTCTGACGAACTCGAGGCGGCCATCGCATCCCACTCAGAAGAAGCCGAGACAGCCACCAAAGTCATTCGGCTCAGGACCAAAGGGGGGGACACGTTCCTCGTCCTGCCGGGGGTCCACCCCGGCCCCTTTCATCCCGTTGGGAGCTACGACCTCCCCGGCGTGATTTCAAGGGTGTTCAAGGACCTTGGGCCCGTGATGACACTCCACAGACCGGGAGGCCACGAGCGCAACCTGGCCACAAGGGCCGAGACGGCGAAGTACTCTCAAAGCGTGAAAGAGCTCGCCCTGTCCATGATCCCCCAGCAGGGCCAGACGGAGATGCGTGGGCCTATCCACGCCCGCGTCGGCAACGCAAGCGCGAGCGCCTGCGCCTTTGGCAAAGACCTGGTCATGACCATCTCCCTCGCACCCCTCGGATCCGACGACATCGACACCAGCATCGAGGATCAACTTTCAAAGACAGCCTCCGAATCCGGCCTAGGCCTGTCAATCGTCGACGCGCACAATTCGATCGCCCCCGAACTCCAGTCCGTCGCGACGGGCGACCCCGGATGGGAACAGCTGTTCGGGGACACCAGCCGGGCCAAGCCCGACCGATTCAACGCGTCCTATTCTCACTCGAGCGAAATCGGCTTCACCGGGAGCGGCGACATAACCGAGAACGGCCTGGCGCTGCTGATGATCCAGACGGGAGGAGCGAAGTCTGTCCTGATCCTCGCCGACGCAAACAACTCGGTGTCAGGCCTCAGGTCCGAAGTGGCGAAGGCTCTCGAGTCCGCAGGGTACGACCTTATCGAATTCTGCACTTCTGACAGCCACAACCTCGCCGCCCGGGGACTGACGGCGGAGCGAGGTTATCGTGCGCTGGGAGAGGCAACTCCGACACAGTCGATAGCGGGCGCGGCGGTCAAGATGGCCCGGCTCGCAGAGACCAGGCTCGCCCCCGCCGAATACAGCTCCGCAGAGATGAAGAGCAGGGTAAGATTCTTCGGGTCAGGGGCGCTGAAGGAGTTCGCTTCCATGATCCAGTCCAGTTCCAGGTTCGCCAGGAACTACTTCAGGTTCGCGACCGTAGTTGTCTCAGCGCTGCTGCTGGTGTCGGTTTTCGTCTGAGAAACGGATTTAGACGCTCTCCGGGGTGCTGGAAGCAATGGACGGGGCTCGAGGGGCTTTCATAGCGATAGAGGGGATTGACGCAGTGGGAAAGAGGACCCAAACTTCGATCCTGAGGAGCTGGCTCGGCGCCAGGGGTCTCACCACCCGGACGCTGTCTTTCCCAGCCTACGAGACTGCAATAGGAAGGGAGATCAAGAAATTCCTGGCGGGAACAGTCGACTATCCGCAGGAAGTGAGGGCCATGCTCTATGCCGCCAACCGTTGGGAGAAGAAGGCGAAGATCGAAGCGGTCTTGTCCAACACCGACGTCGTCATCGTGAACAGGTACTCTGGATCAAACCTCGCCTACGGCATGAGCAACGGGCTCGAGCTCGGGTGGCTCCTGCACCTCGAGGAGGGGCTTCCAGTACCAGACCTCGTCCTGGTGCTGGACGCGTCGCCCGCCAGGCTCATACCCAGGCGGGGGGAGAGGAAGGACTCCTATGAAAGAAACATAGGCCTACAGGAGCGGGCCCGAAGCGCCTATCTCCAGCTGGCATCGAGATTCGGGTGGACCGTGGTCGACGCCGACAGGGGGATCGAAGAAACAGGGCGCAGCATCACATCCGAGGTGTCCAAGCTACCCTTCGCACAGAAGTAGTAAGGTCGCTAGCGTATCTCAAGGCGAAGCCGTTTAAGCCGCCCGGGCCACGCTTCAAGCAGGCGTGACGCTCACCCACGTGGCGGAGATTAGAGATCCTGTCCACGGATACGTCAAGATGACCGAGGTCGAACGCGAACTCATCGACTCCCCGTTCGTGCAGAGGCTCAGGCGTATCCACCAGCTCGCAGGGTCCTATCTGGTCTATCCGGGCGCGACGCACACCAGGTTCGAGCACGTCGTCGGGACCATGCACGTCGCAGGCCAGATTGCCGAATCATTGGCGAAGTCCTCCGAAATGGAAGAGAATCTGGTCCAGGAGGTGCGGCTGGCCGCTCTCTTGCACGACGTCGGGCACGGTCCCTTTTCTCACATGTACGAAGAGGTCCTCTCGGAGAAGGAGGTGACGTCCCACGAGGACATTTCCCAACGGGTGATCCTGGAGACGTCCATCCGCGACATTCTTGAGAAGAACGGGTATTCGGCGAAGAAGATGTCGCGGTTCGCCGTCGGGAGGCAGGACTCCAAGCCCCCGTTCATGAACGAGATCATAGCCGGCGGGCTCAGCGCAGACATGATGGACTACCTCCCTCGGGATTCTTACTTCACGGGCGTCGAATACGGGAAGGTCGATGCCCAGAGGGTTATCGACTCGCTCCACGTAGCCAATGGGCACCTCGTGATCGATGACGCGGCTCTTTACGCCTTCGAGGCCCTGCTGCTCGCCCGCTACGAGATGTTCAAGGCAGTCTACTTCCACAGAACCGTCCGTGCGGCCGAGCTGATGTTGATACGCTCCATGAAGCTCGCAGACAATACCCTGGGGCTCACAGATCTCAGCGAAATTGAGAGGTATCTCGAACTGACCGACGAAGTGGTGCTCCAATCTCTCCTGTCCCTGGAGGCATCGACGCCTGGGCTGAAGGAGGCAAAGCGACTCGCCCGAGATTTCCGAGACAGGAGGCTCGTGAAATGCGCCTATGAGAAGCTCGTCCAGAGGAAAGGAGGAACTGTCGGGAGAATCTTTGCAGCCGAAGTCGCCAGGACCCGAGCCGTGTCCGACATCGCAAGAGCAGCCAAGGTGGATCCCGCACAGGTCTATCTCGACGTCCCCACGACTCCTTCGGTGCCATACACATATTCGAAGGAAATCCTGACTTCGGTGGGTCTCCTAAGGGCTGAAGGAGGCAGGCGGGCCGTCACGGCGTTGCCGCTCGAGAAGCTCCCTCTCGTCGGTTCCATCGCCGGCTACATGGACATGCTCCGCGTCTACACAGAGGCGAAGAGCCGGTCTGCCGTGGAGAAGGCGACATCCCGGCTGTTCGGGGGCCAGGGTTTCATGTCAGCTACGACTGAATGACATTGGTCGTAAAATAGTGATTACCGCTTCCTCGGCGTGGCAATAGAAGGGAGGTTCGCCTATGACACCTTCCGCCCCGGGCAGAGAGAGCTGGCCCAGCGGGTGTACGAAGCATGCATCGACGGCGGGACGCTGATCGCCGAGGCGATGAGCGGTTTTGGGAAGACCGCCGCCGTGCTCGCCGGGGCCCTGTCCGCGGCCGAAGAGACAGGCTGCAGGGTGGTCTATGCGTGCAGGACGAAGCGCCAGATCAACAGGGTGGTGGAGGAGATTTCCAGGCTCCAGGCGAGGCACCCCTTCAGGGCGGCTTCGATGCTCTCCAAGTTCGACTACTGTCTCCTCAGGCGCCAGAGAGCAATCCCCCAGGAGTCATTCGGGTGGTACTGTTCGTTCAACGTCAGCAACAACCTGTGCTCGTACTTCCTCAACATCACCCTCACCGAAGAGTTCGACCGCCTGGCCGACGAGGTGTCCCTGAAGACTCCGCGCCACTCGGACCTGATTAGGAAGTCCGAAGGCGCCCATGTCTGCCCCTACGAAGTCGCGAGGCTTGTGATGGCCAGGGCAGAGGTGGCCGTGGTCCCCTACCAGTACGCCTTCGACCCCAAAGCCATGCCCGTGCTCTTCGACCGTAACTCGGTCGACAGGAGGAAGACGTTGCTGGTCGCCGACGAGGCTCACAACCTGAGGGACTTTTTCAGGGGGCTCAACTCCGCCACCCTCTCGCTGGACCAGATCAGAGGGGCGGCCAGGGAGGCCGAGGCAATGATGATGGAAGAGGCGGCCGTCTCGCTCCATTCGCTGCTGCGGACCGTCGAGCAGCTGATGGCAGAGCGGCAGGGGTGGCTGCTTGACAGGGGAGCCGTCATAGACATGTTCCGGGACGCCCACGGCTCCCCCTGGCTCCAGAACCTGGCGTTCGAGCTCAGCGCCAGCTCGGGAGCGGCCTGGGGCTCCGTCGTATACGAGAGGAAGCTTCCATCTCTAATCCTGCGGGTGGGGGAGTTCCTGGTCCGACTGACGTCGTCGACCCGCCCCATGCTCGTCAGGTGGGAGAGCACCCTGGGCCTGGTGGATCCCGACCCTGTAAGAGGCCTGGCCGAGCACCTGAGCGAGTTCAGAAGCGCCGTCCTCCTTTCGGCCACGATCAGCCCGTCGAGCGTCTTCGCCAGGTCCCTCGGCCTGGCGCCCGAAAGCATCCAGACCTACGACGCTTCAACAGAGCCCCTGGTGTCTGTAAGGACGGCCGTGGACAACGGCACGTCGACCCGCTACAAGCTGCGGACTCCCCAGATGTACGACAAGATTTCAGAGAGGGTTGCCGCCGTGATCGGCTCAACCAGCGGCGGCGTCGGAGTCTTCGCTCCCTCCTATGCCGTGTTGGGTGCGATTTTCGAGCTGGTGTCGAAGAAGGTCGCGGGCAGGCGTCTGGTATCCGAAGCTCCCGGGCTCTCCAACGAACAGGCCGAAGAGATCTTCGACTCGTTCAGGTCGGCCGACGACTCCGTCCTCTTCGCAGTCCAGGGGGGGAGGTTCTCGGAGGGCGAAGACTTCGACGGCGGGGCCATGGATGCGGTGGTGGTGATCGGCCTTGCCCTCCCACCTCCGTCCCCCATGATGTACGCAGAGTACGCCTGCCTCAAGCGCGCCGGCGAGAAAGACTCGTATCTCATGCTCTCGCGCTTGCCTGCGCTACGCAAGGCGTTCCAGGCCGCCGGGAGGCATGTAAGAAGCCCGGGGAAGCGGGGGCTGGTGTTCTTTCTGGACGAGAGGTTCGGCTCGGCTGCCGCGAGAGAGCTGATGCCGTCCTGGCTCAAGAGAGACCTCGTCGTCGGGGACATGACTCCCGGCTCCATCGAGTCTTTCAGCCGTGAGTTCTGGTCGCCCCAAGGCTGACCACCTCCCCCTTCCGGAAGGCGATCTTGGCGGCGGCTACCTGATCTCTCTGCACTCCTTTCATTTTAGAGCTTCCGGCCGAAGTCCCGGACTCGTCCACGATCTCGACGGTGGCCTCGGGGACCTCCTTCCTCAGTGCGTCGACAAGCCTGGCCGCCATCAACCTGTTCCCGTTGCCTACCCTGACGAGCAGCCTGTCCGCAGGGACCCCCCTGGCGAAGGCTCCCACCCGGGAGCAGACCGCCCCAGCCGAGTCGAATGTGTTGAACGCCAGTTTCGTCTGACCATAGAAGACGGCGAGTCCGGTCCTCTTCCCCGGGTCGACCCCCACCAGGATGACATCGCTCCGTCCCGTCAGCTGCGAAACAATCTGACCCTTGAAAATCCCGGGATTTTCGTCCAGGCTCTCCAGTGTGAGCGCCTTCTGGCTAAAGCGTCCCGCTTCATCCGCCGTGGTGAGGACCAGGTCGCATTCGTCCAGATTCGAGTCGGGAAGGGCGCTTGAGAAAGGGAGGCCGGCCCGTCTCAGCCTCGAGACCAGCGCGTAGTATGCTCTGGCCTCGGAAGTGGCCACGCATATCCGGTTCACTTGAAATACCGAGGGAGTCGACCCGGGCTGGACTAATGAGCTTTAGCGGGGAGCAGGCGCAGTCATTCCTGTCCCCTCTGGTCGGGAAGACGTCGACCTTCATCCTGGAAGACAGGAGGTCCAATCTTGCCTTCGCCCGCACGGTAATGTCCCTCCTGGCTCCGTGCGCCATCGTCGACCTCGATGCGTTCTACTCATCCAACGCGGACCGAATCTTTTCGGGGACCGCTGCCTCCGCCGTCAGGGAGACAATAATCAGGGTCCCCGAACCCGGGGTGGACGTAGAAGGCGAGTTCTCCGCCCTGTTCGAAACCCAGCAGAAGGTGGTCATAATCGACAGCCTCAACAGCTTGTTTCACTTGATTTCACTGGAAGACGGGAGCCCGAGGAGCCGGAAGCTCACCTTCGCTGTGGCCAGCCTATCGTTCTTTGCCAAGACGAACGGCAAGGCCGTCATCCTGTCGATGTACAGGCGTGAAGGGTTCACTAGAGGGAGTACAAGCAGGTCAATCTCTGCTCTCTCTGACCTGACGGCTTCGGTGGCTGCCGGGAGGGAGGAGGTGACGGTCAGAACTGAGCGGGGCGCCGCTTGGCCGGCCGGGGTCTTTTCTATCCGATGCCCTTGAGGAGGGCCATATCAATCCCAGTGAAGACGGAGACTACCAGAAGCAGCAGAGCCAGCCCGAGGTAGAGGTTGACCGTCCTGCTGCGGACGGTCTGTCTGCCGCTCCGGTACACGAGATAGATGCCCGACCCTCCTACAGCAATCACGAACGCATCGATGATGGCCTCGGGGATCGTCATGGCGCTTATCCCCGGATAGGGGACATAGCTCTGGTTCGGAACGGGAAACACAGCGGCGTTGACGAAGCCCGCCATGAGCGCGACCAGCAGAATGATGTACAGGGTCTCGACGACGCCGCTCCCTCTGGTCAGCGAAGCGACGAACCCGACCAGGGTGTCCTTCAGCGCCCCTAATGTCTTGTCGTAAGCAGACTCGATCGCTTCTCTTATCATCTAATCACCTTTCAGGAACCCGGCTATCTCCTTTGCCCACTGACCCGTTTGAACGTTGCGTTTAACATTATCCAGGTACTCGTTCCATTCCATTCTTCCGTATGCCCGCACCCAGAGGGGGTAAGCGGACTGTACCCTTGCCTTCGCAGCTTCATGATAAGGGCAGAGGCCCGAGACTGCCTCCCTTTCACACAAATGACACTTCATGGCTTGTTCTTCCCCGGGCATCCTGGATTGACGCAGAGCTTCCATGGGCGCCTTCCCCCCATCACATAGACGACGGGCCACGCGCAGTGCTCGCATGCCTTCGAGGTGGTCTTGATCGTTCCCTTCTGCGGAAGGGGAGCGGAGGCACGGCATCCGGACGAATAGTTGGAGCATCCGACGAACCTCTTCTTCGTCGCCTTCGATCTGACGATTCTGAGGTCTCCAGTCTTGCAGAGGGGGCACTTCCCCAACACGAAGGACCCGGCCACGCTGCTCATCAGTGCAGAGTCGATTCCGTGTCCGACCGACTCTTCGTTGGCGCTGAGCTCCGCCAGCTGGTCGGCGATGGCCCTGACGGTCTCCCTTAGCAGGGTCCCCTCTCCCTGTCCCCCCGTCTCGACAGCTTCAAGTTTCTCCTCGATCTCCTTGGTGAGACCCATGCCTATTATCGAGGGAGCGTACTTGGCAACGACCTCGACAACGGACAGCCCCAGGTCGGTCACCTCCATGCTCTCTCCAGAGACGTACCCCCTCCCCACCAGCGTCGCGATTATGTCGGCCCTGGTCGCCTTCGTCCCGATTCCTTCCTTCTCCATCTTCTCGAGCAGGCTAGCCTGGTTGTATCTCGAAGGCTTCTGGCCGAACTTCTCTTCTACGGCCACACCGACCGTCTCGAGCCTGTCTCCCTGGGAAACGGGCGGGAGCTCGACGTCCTTGTAACCTGCATACTTCCCGTAGTACTTCATCCACCCTGGGAAGATCATCCTTCCCCCTGACAGCCTGAATTCGTGCTCCCCCACCTCCAGCGAAACCTCCGCCAGTTCCCTCCTGGCCGAAGGGCCGAAGGACGCGAGAAACCTCCTTACGACGAGGTCGAAGACCGCAGCTTCCGAAACGTCGAGGGCCCGTTTGGGCTTCTCCCCGGTAGGATGGATCGCCGGGTGGGCCGGGTCCGACTTCGCGCCCTGTACAGGCTTGAGCTCGGCCTTGTTCAGTTCCTCTGTGTAGGCTGCATACTGAGTGATCTTCCCGATCCCTCGCATTATGCCCCCATAGTTGATGGTAGGTGGGAGCCTCTGGCTGCTCGTGCGCGGGTATGAGACGAGCGCTCCGAGGTAGAGCCTTTCAGCGATCTGTAGGGTCCTGCTCGGGGAGTACCCGAAAGCCCGGTATGCCTCTTTCTGGAGGTCGCCCAAGTTGAACGGGACGGGGGGACCGATCTGGGCAGAGCTCCTGCGGACCGCGACCGCGACGGCCTCTCTTCCTAGGCAATCTTCCCTGATCTTCTCTGCTGATTCCTTGGTCTCGATTCTGTCCTCGGCGTAGCCCGCGTTGAACCTCTTCCCCTCTTTTTCGAAGGTCCCGGAGACCTTCCAAAACGGGACGGGCACGAACTCCCGTACCTCCTTCTCCCTCTGGACGAGGAACCCGAGGGTCGGGCCCTGCACTCGTCCTATGCTCACCGTCCTGTACCTGTGTCCGGAACCCAATGCCGACTGGGATAAGGCTCTGGAGAGGTTCACCCCCCAAACAAAATCGATGGCGTGCCTCGCCCTCCCTGCCCTGGCGAGGCCCTGTGCGTGCTGAGGCTTCAGGTCCTCGAACGCCTTGACCAAGTCCTCCTCTGTGAGGGTCGAGAACTTCGCCCTCAGCGCGTCCTTTTCCTTCCCGCCACAGGCGTACTTCAGGAGATTATATCCTATGGTTTCCCCTTCTACGTCGAAGTCGCAGGCGTTGACGAACCTCGACGCGCCGGCCGCGAGCGTCCTTATCGTCGATATCCGCCTTGCGGCAATGGCACTGGCTTCGTCCAAGAGGTCAGAGGGATACCACTCGACGTCGAAGACAGGATAAACCGCCCTTTCATCGGACGGATCTGACACCCCGTAGAGGTGTCCCTGGGCGGCGCAGACGACGAATTCCTCCCCCCTTCTGCTGAACCTGAATACCGCAACCCCGCCTACCTGGTCGGCGTGACTGGTCCCTCCAGACAGCGCGTCTGAGACGCGCCTGGCGGCGTCAGGCTTCTCGCAGATCACCAGCGTGTATCCGTCGCTCATACCAAGAACACCTCCAAGGGACGCGCCGAGCCGCGGGGCATTAACTTGACTCAGGAGAACGACCCGTCAATCTTCCTTACATCGACTTCGAACTTGGTCGGGGACAGCCTGGTCCCACACTTCCTGCACTTGTATTCGGCGGCCTTGAGCACATCTCCCGGGGAACGGAGGTCGAATCCTGAGTAGAGGGGGGTCCCGCAAGAGGAGCAAACGATCTCGTAGGTCAACCCCGACACCGCACGGGAACCTGCATTTACGCCTATGCCGGTCCTGAGTAGCCGAGGCTCCTCAGATAGACGCATTCGTCCATCGAAATGGCGAACCTCTTTCCAGGGTACTCGGCGTCTTTCAGAATGCCCTTTCTCAGCCCTCTCACCAGGACTATGGGGGTCGCCTCGTCGGATTCTCCCATCAGGATTTCGGCGGCCGAGCTCAGGTCGTCGGCCACCCCCTGGGCCGTCACCTTCAGTACGTTGCCGAAGAGATCTTTTCTTCCTCTCATGTCTATCAGCCCCTCTATCCCGGACGAGGCCACAGCGACGCCGGTGGTCCCTTTTCTCGTCGGGGACAGCCGGCTGTCACAGACGACCACCCCGATGGAGACGCCCAGAGAGAACTTCAGGGCCTCCCGTATCCTCCACGCCGAAAGTTCGGGCCTCCTCGGATAGAGCACGACCGTCCCATGTTTCACGTTCGATTTGTCAATCCCCGCGTTGGGGGTGAGAAGGCCGTCTTTGGCGGCGAGGATGAAACCGGGAGAACCTCCTATGATTGTATCCGACTCGCGCAGGACCAGCTCGCAGAGCCTCGCGTCCATATGGTGCTTCTCCGCCATCTTCCTCGCCTCTTCGCAGGGCGTCACAGAGCCGAGCTTCACGACCCTCCCCTCCGAGACAGCAACGAACTTGCTCGAAATCACAAGCAGGTCTCCATCCCTCAACTCGCCTCCCACCCTTCTTTCAATCAACGAAACGATGTCGAACTTCGAGCTCTCTGCCCGGACCTCGACAGGAGTAAGTGTGAGCAAACATCAAGAACGGGACGTCACTCTCTTAAATAGAGTCGGCCGTCGCAGGCGAACATGCTCAGTACGACCCAGCTCCACAGCTATCACGCACAGCACGCCAAACTCACCGAATTTGCGGGATACGAGATGCCTCTCTGGTATACCGCCACGACAGACGAACACCTCGCCGTTCGAAACGCGTCGGGAATCTTCGACGTCTCTCACATGGGGCGGTTCATGGTCGAGGGGAGGCAGGCGACGGACTTCCTCGAGGGCCTGGTCCCCACCAACGTCAGGTCCCAGCCTCTGGGGAAATCGTTCTACACGCTGCTGCTCAACGACAGAGGCGGGATAATCGACGACCTGATCATCGAGAAGCTCTCCGACGACAGCTACATGGTGGTGGTGAACGCCGCCAACGCGCAGGCCGACATGCGTCACATGGTCGCCCACTCCCCCGAAGGATTCGAAATCGAGGACCTGACACCGTCGACCGCCATGATCGCGATACAGGGCCCCAAGGCGTCCGATTCTCTACAACCGCTTGCGGCCCTGGACCTGGGCCAACTCAAACGATTTCGCTGCGAACAAACGGATGTGGCAGGGCAGAAAGCGCTTGTTTCGCGGACAGGTTACACCGGCGAGGACGGGTTCGAGGTGATAGTGTACGGCACCACGAACGAAAGCCCGGAAGGCGCCCTGAAAGTCTGGGAGAAGCTAGCAGCCACGTCCACCCCCTGCGGCCTCGGCGCCAGGGACTCGCTGAGGCTCGAGGCCGGGCTCCCGCTCCACGGGTCGGACATCGACCAGAGCACCAACCCCTTCGAGGCGGATTTGGCTTGGGTGATTTCCGCCGGCAAGGTAGGCTTCATCGGCTCCGCGGCGCTCGCAGACCAAAGCGCTCAGAATCCCTCCGGCATCAGGAGGGGGCTTGTACTGGATTCAGGGATACCCAGGCATGGCTTCGAAGTCAGGGACGGGTCGGGGGTCGTCGGGAAGGTGACCAGCGGGACCTTCTCCCCGATAATCAGGAAAGGGATAGCCCTCTGCCGCGTCACCCGCGGCAAGTCGGACTTCGGCACCAGGGTCAGCGTGAAGGTAAGGGAGGCTGCCCAGGGAGGCTCGATCACGAAGCCGCCCTTCTATGACGAGCAACTTTACGGCTGGAAGCGACACAAGGATAATTAGTCAGGCAAAACGGCGCCCGAACCCGATGGACTTCCAGGGATACAACATCCCCGACGACCTGATGTATACGAAGGAGCACGAATGGGCCAAGCAGGAAGGAGGCGTCGTGAGGATCGGCATCACAGACTACGCTGCCAAGACCCTGAACGACGTCGTCTACGTCACAAATCCGAAGACGAATGACAGCGTGCAGCAGGCGAAGTCCATGGGGACCGTGGAGTCGATCAAGGCGGTCTCCGAAATCTATTCCCCAATCTCGGGGACGGTGACCAAGGTCAACCCGCAGCTCGACTCCCACCCCGAGCTTGTCAACAAGTCCCCCTACGGCGAGGGGTGGCTGGTGGAGGTCAAGCCGACCAATATCGCCTCCGAAAAGAAGGCGCTGCTCGATGCCAAGGCCTACGCCGCCCACCTGGACACCCTTCTGAAGAAGTAGCAAAAAGCACGCTTAAAATAGCCCAAAGCGGCCTCTCCATCCAGATTTGGGCTTACTGGACACCATAAGGTCCTCCATGAGGAGACCCGAGGTATCGCGCAGGGCGGTCATGGCCGCCATGATGCTCTCCATAGTGTTCACCATCGCCGTCCTGATTAGGGCATTCGCGGCCAAGTACGGGTTCTACCTGAACGAGTTCGACCCCTACTACGACTACTACGCGGCCCAGCACATAGTGAACCTGGCGCAGTCGCAGGGTTTGTACTCGGCGCTGTTCGCCAACCCCTCAAACTGCGGGCCGACGGTGTATACTGCCTGCCACAACATGCAGGGATACTTCTTCTGGCACGACATCAATACCTGGTTCCCCGTCGGACGGAACGTCGCCGCCACATCCCAGGGAGGGCTGCAGCTGGCGGGAGCTTTGACCTACCTGCTGGTCCACAACGTCTTCGGCGTCTCCATCACGCTTTACGACTGGCTGGTGGTCCTCCCCGTCTTCCTCGGCGCCCTGACGGCCGTCGTGTTCTACTTCCTCGTGAGGAAGATAGCGGGAGACGCGGCAGGCCTTTTCGCAGCCCTCATGTTTGCCGTTTCTCCTCCCCTTATCGAGAGAGGCAACCTGGGGTGGTTCAAGTCGGAGCCTCTCGCCATCCTCCTGTTCGTGACGGCGAGCTATCTGATGCTCACCGTCTTTGACAAGGAAAGGGCCGTCCGCAGCAGGGTCGTCCGCGGACTGATGGGAGGCATCCTGATCGGGTACGCCAACACCGCCTGGGGCGGGGGCGACTACTTCAGCGCCGCCTTCGGCCTGATATTCCTGCTGGTCCCCTTCCTGAACCTGGACCTGGGAGGTTACACTCCTGCGATGGTCTCGTTCACAAGCTCGACCCTTTTCGTGAGCGCGATTTTCCCGAGGCCAGGAGCGGCGATAGTCACCAACCCTGTCGGCCTGGTCCTCATCGGGGGGACCCTGTTCCCGCTGGTCGCCCAGTGGGCAAAGACCTGGACCAAGCCTACGGAATACAGGTCGACCCTGATCAAGTTCCTGTTCGCCTTCGGCCTTGCAGGCCTGACCCTGCTCAGCTTCGGTCTGGTCGGCGGCTTGACCCTAAGGTACCTTACTGTCATCGCCCCATGGGCGCGTACGAGCAACGCGCTCGTCCAGTCTGTGGCCGAGCAGGCGGTCCCCACAGGCTCTGACTATTTCACTTCATACGCAATCCTCCTCGCCTTCGGGATGGCTGGGGCGCTCGTGGCGTTCAGGCGGAGGGGGATCCCCATGATCTACGCCCTCATCTTCGGGCTTACGGGGCTATACTTCTCCGCGGCCTTCTCGCGTCTCCTGGTCTATTCGTCCATAGCCCTGGGCCTCCTCGGAGGCATAGGTTTCGCCGAGCTGGCCTATTCGATCGTCAAGCCGAGCAGCACGCCTCTGGTCAAGAAGAAGGCGGCCCCGACTTCGCGCAACGAGATGAAGGTCGTCTTTTCAATCGCCGTCATCGCTCTGGTCGTGCTGCCGGCGGGGTCTTACTGGATACCACACCCCATACAGTGCACCTACTCTGGCCAGTTGTTCTGCGACAACAGCCCTGCGGACGCCGGCGTCAGCCTCGTCAATGGGGCGACCATCTATTCACGTTCCGCCTTCAGCGACTTGATACAGACGCTCCAGTGGGTGAGGACGGAAACCCCGACCAACTCGGTGATAATCTCATGGTGGGACTA
>JACWAI010000070.1 GCA_014874415.1 Nitrososphaerales archaeon | reverse complement strand
TGGATCCCCAGCCACGCCGCTCCCGGGCTCCCCACCCACGCCCACCACACCGCCCGCTCCAAGATGGCGATGGCCACCGAGAGCATGATGATGATCACGGGGAGGAGGACGGCGATGGCTCGGAACTCCGTCCTAAGGAGGAGGAGCCACGCCGTTCTTGCTGCGCTTCTCGCGTTCACGGACCAATTCCTTCAGGACCATAGGAGAATGGGCGGGCATCTGGGCGTGGGCCAAGCCGCAGGCGCAGAGAGTCCCATGCGGACCTTCCGTCTCGCGCCGCACGGGCTTCCTTACGACCCACCACCGTTGAGCTTCGGCCTTGGCTTCCTGCTCGGTCTGCCACTTGACATGGAAGGCAATCTGTTTAGTTGACATTGCCTATGTCCTCGGGGTAGTATGGCCGGAGGAGCGATGAAAGACCAAGAACGCTTGCCCTATGCCCGCGGTTACTGGCACCACAAGCAGGACAAATAGGATGGCCAAGTCACCACCTCTCACCATGAGAAAAGCGTAGAGCGCGGTCACTATGGCCACTACAATGATGACGGTGGCCACTATGCTCCACATTCGTTCTCTCCAATCCATCGGTCAGCACCTCCCATTGGTCCAGAAGTTCATCCCAATGAGTTCCGCGTAATAGGACCCTGTTCCAATGTCTGAGGTCGCTCCTGCAACTCCGCCCATTGCTCCTGTGAGGTCGTTCACATTCACCCAAGACTGAAGCTGGTATGTTACTCCACCTAGAAAACAGATCGTCTCCTCTGGCGTGTAGAAATATCCATTCTCTGACCATGAGCCAGATCCCAGACCGCATGCTTCGTTGGCGTGATCAAGTACGTTGGTCTGAGTCCCTCCTACGGTAGCCCCTTGTGTAATGCTATACACTAAGCCCTGCTCCTTGTCAGTGAGGTTGCCATAGTTCGGAAGGCCGAAAAAACACGGGTCCCCCACAAGTACATCCTGGAAGTTTATGTACCATACGAATTGGACCGTAGTAGACCAACTCTCCGTGAATGCGCCAGACTCTCCGTAGTAACCAACCCGACCGTTGATTTGTGCGGCACCAAAATAGGACGACGTGCCAATGTCCATGTAGGTGTAGCCTGAGAAGTATGCGATGGGGCCATAGAACCACTCGCAACCGGCCCCTCCACTCTCTGAGCAAGTACTATATGCATAATCACTACTAATGGGATCTGACCACAGTGGAGACCCAAACGATGTCGTGCCAGTAGGAGACAAGGTCCTTCCATCTGCCAATTGAAATATGGGCTTGGTCGAAGGGGGGGATTGTGCCTGAACAAGGGATGGGACTGACAGAATAAATGCCAATACGAAGCCAATTAGTATCAACAAAAGCCGACCGCTCTTTCTCGTCATGGGTTTTTCCTCCTTTCCTTGAAGAAGTTGAAAGGGTTGGAGGGGAGGGGTTTCCCCCTCCCCGAATCGGTTCACCGGAGGTAGTTCAACGCCTCCTGGGCCACTTCGTGGCTCCGGGCGTTCAGGCGCATGGCGTCCTCGGTCCTCCCCTGGCTGAGAAGGGTATGCTGGGCCGCCACGCTGGCCTGAAGGGTGCCCACCAGAGAGCGTCGGAAGGCCGCCGTCATGGCGTCGTCCATGGCCGCCTTCTTGCCGTCCGTCTCCGTGCTGGGCGCCGCGGTGGCATTCGGCTTGTCCACCGTCCGGCGCGCGGGGGCGGGTCCAGAGACGGGGGCGCTGGGCGTCCCCGTCTTTCGGCTCGTCCGCCGCCCGCCGAGGTAGGCTCCCACCCCGATCACGGCTCCCACCAAGGCGATGACGGCGATGATCCCAACGCTCCCGATACTGTTGAACCAGATCGGGGCCACGTAGCCCTTCTTCGAGTTCAACTCGTTCTGGAGTTGGGTCACCTGCGCGTGCAACGTCGCAATGCTCGCCGTGTCCGTGGAGATCGCCCCCTGGTCAGCCGTGATGGTGGCCTGGTCCGAGACGATGGTCTGTTGCGCCGCCGTCAACTGGGCCTGGACCTGAGCCAACTGCGTCTGCTCCGCCGTGGTGTTCCCCTGGCTGGCCGACAACTGGGCCTGCAAGCTCGCCACCTGCGCGGTGAGGCTGGAT
>JACWAI010000069.1 GCA_014874415.1 Nitrososphaerales archaeon | reverse complement strand
TGGCTCAGTGCGCGGAGAATGGGGTCGCGGTCAAACCACGAGAATCAAGAAGGTACCCCACAATCCAAGACCTGCTTCGTTGAGCGGCGGGGCTGGTTGTTAGACGGGCCCGGTGGGATTCGAACCCATGGTCTCTGAGGCGCACGCTTCAGCTCCGAAGGCTGACGCCTTAATCCGTGCTAGGCTACGGGCCCGTAGGGCCTGCGACAGGCCTGGGTAATTAAGAAATGAGGCGAGGTATGTTCTCTTCGAAGGGCGCACTGATCAAGCCCCGTTCGGTTATCATCGATGTCACGAGCTCGGGTGGTGTCATGTCGAAGGCCGGGTTCGCCACAGGCACCCCCTTCGGGGCGATGCGCTTCCCCCTGATTTTGACTACCTCGTCGGCCCCCCTTTCTTCGATAATCACATTGCCGTGGATCCTCGCAAGGTCGAAGGTGGAGCTCGGAGCGGCAGGATAGAATGGAATCCCGTGCCTCTTTGCGAGGACTGCCTCCTGATACGTCCCAATCTTGTTGAAGACGTAGCCATCCCTGGTTATCCTGTCGGCACCCACTATGACGCAGTCCACTCTCCCTAGGCTCATCATGTGGCCCACCGCAGTGTCGGAAATCAAAGTGCAAGCTATCCTGTCCCGGGCGAGCTCGAAGGCTGTGAGCCTTGCCCCCTGAAGTGCGGGGCGGGTTTCGGGCACAAGGACCCTGACGAGCTTTCCCTGTTCGACCGCGGCTCTCACGACCCCTAGCGCGGTGCCGTATCCAACGGTTGCAAGGGCGCCGGCGTTGCACTGAGTGAGGACTGTGTCCCCGTCATGGATCAGGTTCGCGCCGTTACTTCCGAGACGCCTGTTCACCTGGATGTCTTCTTCTTCCATCGCCTTCACCTCGGCGGAAACTGCTTCTTTCGCCTGGCGCACCGAGGGAGCAGAGCCAGCCTTCTTCATTACCCGGTCTATGCCCCAGAACAGGTTGACTGCAGTAGGCCTTGTTGCCCGCAGCATTGCGGCTGCGGACTCCATCTCACGCATGAAGTCCGGGAGCTTCGTCGCCCTGGAGCGCGCCGCGGCGAGGGCGAGCCCCATCGCAGCCGCTACGCCTATGGCGGGCGCGCCCCGCACCACCATGGTCTTGATGGCGGAGGCCACCTGATCGGGCCGAGTGTACCTGACGTAGGAGAGCTTGATGGGAAGCGCCGTCTGGTCGATCATCCTGACAGCGCCGTCTTCCCAGGTGACGGTGCGGAGCGTGAAAAAGTCGTCCAACGTGAGGGAGCCGGGCCCCGCTCTCTAAATCGTTTGCGCACCCACGCAGCACCTTCACCTTCAAATAGAGTCGACAAGGCGTTCGGTAACAACGACCATGGGAGAAGCGCCAACAGAGGAACAACAGATTCTGCCGTTCAGGGCGGTCATTGAAGACGGAGAAGTACGGATGACTGAAAGGGACCGCTTCGGAGAGTTGGAGGAATCTGGTTATGGAGCGAAGGAGGGGAAGGAACTGCTCCTGCGCGACTACGAAGCGCTATACCTCGTATACGTGAAGAAGCTTGTTCTCGAAGACCCGACGGGAAAACCAATCACGTTCGAGAAGCTAGCAGAGCTCGCCCAGAAGAAGGCGGGAGACTCTTGGACGAAGTTCGTGATATACCGCGACCTGAGGAGCCGCGGGTACATAGTCAGGGAGGGTTTCGGGTTCGGGACCGACCTCAGGGTCTACGAGCGGGGGGACTACCCCAAGAAGCCGGCGAAGTACGTTGTGTTCGCCCTCGACGAGGGCATAGAGAAGGGGATGGCGGACCTCCAGAAGTCGGTGCGGGAGATGGCGAAGATGGGGAAGGAGGCGATAATCGCAGTAATAGAAAGGCGAGGGGAGGTAATCTACTACAAGGTTAGCAGGGCAAGGTTCTGACCTAGGATGAACGGAAGGGGGTTCCTGGAACTCATCAGGCCGGTGAACTGCACCATGATCGGTTTCGCTGTGATAGTAGGCGCATTTGTCTCCAAACCCGCGACCATACCTGTCCTGCAGCTGGCCCTCGGCTTCATGACTGGCTTCTTCATATGCGCCTACTCGATGGCGGTCAACGATGTCTACGACCTAGAGGTAGACGAGGTAAACAGGCCCGATAGGCCAATCCCCAGCGGGAGGGTCTCTGCGGAGGACGCCACCAGGCTCTCGTTCCTAGTCCTGGCTCTGGGCATCGGGTGCTCGCTGCTCTCGCTCATCCCTCTGGCTTTCGCCATCGCGGCCGCGTATGCCTTCCTCTCTTGGCTCTACAACAGCAGGGCAAAGAAGACAGGCCTGGCCGGGAACCTCATCGTCGCGTCGTCCCTTGCAATCCCCTTCATCTACGGGGGCGCGGTCTCAGGAGGGCCCATAGGCGGGTCCCTGCTGCTCATGATGGCGCTCACAGCTTTCTTCTCCGGGGTAGGGAGGGAGGTCGTGAAGGCCATGGCGGACGTGGATGGTGACGCAAAAAGGGAAGTCAATTCGATTGCAAGGAAGAGAGGGATGGGTGTCGCCGCGGCCGTGGGGGCGCTCTTCTTCTTGCTTGCCGTCCTTACGAGCTGGGTGCCTTTGCTGACGGGGTTGGCAAACGAGGTATACACCTACGGCGTTGTGATCCCCGACGCGATATTCATCTATCTGGCCGTGGCGATATTAGCAAGGCACGAGGCCGCGAGCGCCTACAGAGTGAAGAAGGTCGCCCTGGCCGGGATGACCGTCGGCCTGCTGGTATTCATCGGGGGGGCAGTCTAGTTGTGGAGCGAGAAGTACAGGCCAGGGAGCCTGGAGGAGATGGTGGGGAACGAGGAGGGGAGGGGGAAGATGAAGGTCTGGCTCAAGAAGTGGAAGCCTGGCACAAAGGCCGCACTGCTAGTCGGCCCTCCCGGCACGGGTAAGACCACCACCGTCCACCTTGTAGCAAAAGAGCTCGGGCTCCGGCTCGTGGAGCTGAACGCGAGCGACTCGAGGACCAAGGAGAAGCTTACGAAGAAGATGGGCGAAGCAATCGCGAGCGCCAGCCTCTTCGGAGGGAGGAGCCTGATATTCCTGGACGAAGTGGACGGGCTTGCGGGGAGGGCCGACTACGGGGCTGTGGATTTCATCAAAGACGCGGTCAAGAGGAGCGAGAACCCCGTTGTGATGGCGGCCAACAACCCCGAGGCGGACGAAGTGAGAAAGCTCGGGAGCGCCACGAGTAGGATAGAGTTCAGGCGGCCCGACGCAAAGGACGTGGAAAAGCGCCTCCGGGGGATCGCCCAGAAAGAGAAGATGGCAGTCGACGGAGAGACGATGGAAAAGATTGTGACCGCAGCAAACGGAGACATCAGGGCGGCCATTAATTTCCTCCAGTCGGGGATACCGGCCCAGAAGGACGAGGAGCTGACTGCCTATGACTCGGTCAACGATTTCTTCGACGCGGTGGACGAAAGGTCGGCGCTGAAAGCTCTGAGGGCGTATCCCGGGCAGCCGAGGGACAAGATCCGGGACATCTTCACGGCAGTCATGAGGTCAAAGGTGCACGAGGAGCGCAGGGCAGCGTCCCTGGACGTCCTTTCGAGGGTCGATGTCCTGATGGGGCGAATCATGAAGGGGAAGGACTGGCGCCTGCTGAGATACCTCGACCCGATGCTTGCATCGGAGCTGAGGAGGGCTCTGGGGGACGGCGGGCCCAGGTACACCCTCGACGCCGTGCCCTGGCCCCTGCAGGCGCGCATCTGGAACGACTCCAAGAAGCTGAAGGAAATCGCCGCCCTGATGGGCAGGAGGACCGGGATAGGCCAGAGGAGCTTCCTGGTCGAGGACATGCCGTATGTCTTGCTCCTGTGCGCAGAGGAGGGGTTCAGGGAGGAACTTGTCAGGAGCCTCGACCTTCAGGAGAACTACGCCCTCTTCCTCGCCAAGGAATCGGGAAGGACCGCCCGAGGCTAGTTGTAAGCCGGAGGGAAGAGGGATCCCTTCACTTCTTTCCAGTCCATGTAGAAGCGCATCAGAGCCTCCGCAAGAGGGCTCGACTGGTCGACCCGGAATATCCTTATCCTGTTGAACCGTTTCTCCGTCAGGATCCCTGTCCTCGTCAGGAACTCCAGGTGGCGCGCCGTCGCGCTGTGGGAGAGCCCTGACCGCCTTGTGATTTCGGATATGTTCAGCTCCCCTTCGTCGAGCATGATGGTGAGCACCTTCGTCCTCCCGTAGGAGGACATCAGCCTCTCAAGCTCTAACGTCGGCTACCATCCCCTTCGCGAGCTCTCCCATCAGCTCCTTCGCGGAGACGAGGGACAGCCCGATCATGGTAGTCCTCCCCCTCACCCCCTTGCCCGAGAGCTGGGTCTCTATGATCCCCTTCCTGGAGAGCTCGTTGACGTCGCTCCACACCTGGGTGTGGTGGTAGGCCGTGACGTTCATGCTTTCGCAGAGAGCCGAGTAGCTCTTCTCCACTTCGCCGATGGTGATGTAGGTCGAATCCCCCTTCTTCAGGAGCGTGGAGATGGCCATGAGCAGAAACTTCTGGTGAGTGGTCAGGTACACCAGCTCCTCCTTCCTCAGCTGCGGAGGGAGCGAAGCCTTGGCCGACCTGATGTGCTCGGGGAGGACCCGCGGCGACTCGGAGTCGTCAGCCAGTTTCCCTGCCCGCCAGATCAGGTCCAGGGCGTAGCGCGCGTCGCCGTAGGTTCCCGCTACGTCGGCGGCAAGCTGTATGGAATCGTCGTCCAGAGACCCGTCGTTGAACGCCTCGCTGCGCGACCCCAGGATGTCGACGAGCTGCTCGGAAGGGTAGCCGTCGAGCGAAATTTCGTTCCACTGCAGCGAGCTCAGGGTGCTCAGGTCCACCTTCTTGAGATAATCTGTCGTCTTCGAAATCAGGAGCGAGGACAGGACCTGGCTCCCCGGCGCCATCTCCCTGAGGCGCGTTATGGTGTAGAGCGACGAAGGATCGGAGAGGACGAGGGAGTCAACCTCGTCGAAGGCTATCACGAGGTGGGTCCTGTTGCTCCTCAGCTCCTCGACCAGCGCGGTCAGGAGCTCCTCGAAGCTGTATCCGCGTGTGGGGTAGTTTTGTCCGAGGCTCTTCAACGCCTTCACCATTATCGCCTGGAGCGTCCGGTCCATCCTGCAGTTGACGTGCACCGCCTTGACCAGGTTGCCGTAAAGGGCTGCCTTCCTCGGAAGAGACTCGAGGAGCAACTTCTTCGCGAGCAAGGTCTTGCCGCTGCCGACGGGGCCCGTGATCATCACGGTCTGGCTCGCCTTGGAGGCGTTCTGCGCGACGCTCTGGAAGTAGCTTTCGAGCTTTTTCAGCTGCGCCTCCCGGTGCGGTATCTGGTGTGGGAGATACTCCTGAAGGAGAATTGTTTCGTCCCGAAAGACGGAGCGCGCCATTAGAGCCCGTCGATTCCGACTTTTCATCTTATAACTTTGATTATGCTTTACATCGAACGAAGGGTAGAGGGTACTCTGAAAGTATTCCGGCAAAGCAAAAAAGAGGACGGCCGAACCCCCTTTGAACGATGAAGGCGGTCCGCTTCCACAGACACGGCGGACCGGAGGTGCTGCAGTACGAAGAAGCGCCCGACCCGGCGCCCAACGCGGACGAGGCTCTCGTGAGGGTCAAAGCCTGCGCACTGAACCACCTGGACCTCTGGGCCAGAAACGGCCTCCCCAACGTCACGATCCCTATGCCCCACATCTCAGGGAGCGACATCGCAGGGGTGGTGGAATGGGTGCCCCCCGAGGAGGAGCGTTTCAACAAAGGAGACGAGGTGATAGTCAACCCCGGGATGGGGTGCGGGCGCTGCGACAGATGCCTCGCGGGCAAGGACAACCAGTGCCGGGAATACACCATCATAGGATACGGCGTCGACGGGGGATATGCCGAGCTCGTAAAGGTGAGGCGGACGCACCTGATCAGGAAGCCCGCAGGGATGACCTTCGAAGATGCAGCGTCTTTCCCCCTCGTCTTCGAGACCGCATACCACATGCTTGTGACGAAAGCGCGGGCCGGGCCCGGGGATACGGTCCTGGTGCTGGCGGCGAACTCAGGGGTAGGCTCCGCCGCGGTGCAGATAGCGAAGCTACTCGGTGCCCGCGTGATAGCCACCGCCGGGGACTCGGAGAAGATGGAGAAGGCCACGAAGCTGGGCGCTGACAGCGCCATCGACCATTACAGGCAGGACGTCCTTGCCGAGGTCAGGAGGCTCACTGACAAGCGCGGCGTAGACGTGGTGGTCGAACATGTAGGTAAGGCTACCTGGGAAGGGAGCCTGAAGTCCCTTGCGAAGGGGGGAAGGCTGGTGACCTGCGGCGCGACCACGGGGTCAGACGCGTCCACCGACCTGCGATACATCTTCAACAGGGAATTGACCATCTATGGGAGCTACATGGCGGGGATGGGAGAGCTCCTCGACGTGGTGAAGCTGTTCGAGAAGGGGAGCCTGAAGACGGTGGTCGATTCAGTCTACCCGCTCGAGGAAGCGACGGAGGCTCAGAAACGGGTTGAGGCCAGCAGGCACTTCGGCAAGGTCGTGCTGAAGGTTTAGACGATCTCGTAGGAATGAGTGATCTTCGCGGTAGGCGCGAGCGTGGCGCCCACGCTGCAGAACTTATCCGTGCTGTCTCTGATTGCCTCCTCCACAAACTTCGTCTCCAGCGAATCGCCAGATAAGACGTACTTGATGTGAATGGAGGTCCAGGGTTTCGGGAGGCCGTGTTCCGGCCTCCCGCCCGACAGAAGGATCTTCAGCGATTTCAGGTTCTGCTTCCTTTTCTTCAGTATCGCGACTATGTCCATCCCGGTACAGGCACCAAGCGATGTGAGCAGAGCCCTCATGGGACCGATGCCCTTCTGGACGCCTTCAGCCGAATCGTACACCACGGTGTGACCAGAGAGGTCGGTCCCCAGGAACACGTTCCCTTCGGCCCAGGAGACTTCGGCGAGCCAGCTCGATTCACTCAATTCTGATCACCAGCGGCTTCGACCGGGACGCCACCTCCCCTTTTTCAATGAAACTCCTGCGTCCCCACTTGCCCTTGGCCTCCGCCACGATCTTATGGGTCCCTGGCCCCAACTCCGAAGCCGATATCTGGAACCGCTTCTCTACGTCGAGCATCTTGCTTTTCGCGTCCTCGACCCCCCTGGGGATCTTCGGGGGGCCCCCGTCCTCGGGAACGATCATGGCCCAGATCCTGTAGGGGAGGTCTGGGTCTCTGCTCCAGTAGAAGCTGGCCTTCCTCACTTCCTTCTTGATTTCAGCCAATTTCGTGGCCCTCACCCCCCCTTGGCTCTTCAGGGCGACCCTGAGGGTAAGGCGGAGGATTTTATCGAAGTCCTCCCAGGCGACTGTCCAGACGTCAGGATGGAATGCTTCCCTCAAGCCTCCGACGATCCTGAACTCCACGTTCACGTTGATGGTGTCGGAGCCCGAGTACGACTTTCTGTCTGCGGAGATCTGGACCCCGTCGATCCTCGTCGCGAGCCAAGAGTAATCCCCGCGCCTGTCCCTTAGAGGCAAACCTGCCGGGGCGCCAGGCCCTGCCGATTAAAACTTTGATTGGGTAGCGTCCGGATGGTGGCGGTCGGGAAGGACGCTCGCGAGTCTTGGAACGCTGCTTTCGGCCAGCGCGACCCTAAACGAGCAGACGTCGTCCCCCTCGGTGACGCACTGGACCTCGCTCACGTCGAAGTCCTTGTCGAAGATGGCTGACATGAAGCCCCTCAGGTGAGCCCTGAAGAATGCGCTCCTCCGAACGACTTTCTGTTTCGCGTTCGCCTCGCACTCGAAGAGTTCCTTGGCGTTGACGACAAGGGGGAGCTCCGAGGACCTGCTCCTCTCAATCGAGACATCCGCATAGCCGAGGGCGGAGTAGGTCCCGATGAGCTCGTCGAGCTGCTCCGTCGCGAACTTGGCCCCGAAGTCTTCGATTATCTCCTTGGCGGAGTGGCGCCCCATGGCCTCGGCCATCTGGTCCACTATCGTGACCGCTCCCGTCCCAAAGACAGCCCAGAGCCGGTTCAGCATTTCGTTGAGCGCTTCTGCCCTCATGACGATTGCCCTCCTCCCCGCCCACTGTACCGGGAAGTGCTGCTTGTCCACCATGAACCCGTCCTCCGCAGTCATGACGTCCACAGATTCGATCATGTCCAATGAAAGCAGTCTCTTCTTGAGATCAGACATCCCTAGCGGGGCATCTGTTATGTCTGCGAAGAAGCTGAGGGTCGCGATGTTTGTCGCGTTAGGCGCAGTGAAGAATCCTGTCAACATGTTCACCTGTCCCTCGTTGATCGCCTGGCTGAACTTCGCCAAGGCCCCCTTCTGATTCCTCATCCGGACGACCACTTCAGCAAGCTTCCTCCCTGGGGCATGTTCCCATATCTCCACATCTTTTGGATAATGCATGGCTGATAGCTTACTACCCCGATGCGTATTCTTAATAAAGCCTCCTATCTTGCTGCGTCCGTATGCGAGATATTGGGGAGAAGTTTCAGCGGGCCAGGCCTACTGTTACTGATTTAGAATCAGCACAGCTTAAATGCAAACCTTGCATGTGTCGTCGCGGGAGTACGGTGTATTAGGGATGACGTTAGTGCAACAGGAAATCGAGAACGTCAACAGCAGGACCGTCCAGCTGGTGAAGCTCCTAACCGAAGTCGGGCCAGATATTCCCGAGATATCGAGGAAGCTCGGACAGTTCAAGGAGTCGGTACGGTACAGGTACAAGGAGAAGATTGTGAACCGCGGGTTTGCGGTTCAGGCAGTGGTAGACCACGAGAGGCTCGGGCTGAAAAGGCTGATACTCATATCGGAGGTTGCGGAGCCCTACCGGAATTACGCGCAGGCGATATTCAGCGCGATGAATGAACTGTGCTACGTGGTTGGTTTCAGCAAAACCCTCATCAGTGGCGAACAGATTATCAGCGTGAGTGCGCCAATCGAGATGGTCGCTGGCGTGAAAGCCTTCTTCAACATTATGAAGGAGAACGGACTCTTCTCCAAGCTTGAAATCCTGGAATTCGATTGGCACAGGAATGCTCCTATGAAAGCGGAGTACTATGACTTCGATACTGGGCGGTGGGACTTCAATTGGCAGAGGACTGGTCCCGAAGATTTCAAGTCAGCCAACTATACTCCCTCGACGCCCTGTAAGTTCGACATAGTTGACCTCCTGATAATCAAGGAGTTACAGATGGATGCGAACAAATCGCTGAAAGAGATCTCTGACAAGCTGGGCATAAATTACAAGAAATTGGCGTGGCATTATTCCAGCCATGTGATCTCGCGCAGAATGATATCTGGATACACAGTAAACTGGATGGGGACCAGATACGACTCCTCTCTTGAGAAGGCACTACACCGGAAGCACAGGTACTTCGCGTTGGACGTGTTTGTAAGAAACGTTACGGAGATGGAACAGATGCGTCTTAGGCACTACATGGATGGCATCGCCTTTCTTTGGAGCGAAGCGGGCGGCAAGGACTATTTCGCTCGTATCGTGATTCCTGTGGACAATGTCGTTGAGGGGTTGCAATTCATCGGAAGCGCGACAAGTGGTGTGAAGGACAGGCTGAGCATCCATCCCATGGACCAGGCGGAGGCGCTGAGCTTCACCGTATCCTACAAGCTGTTCGATTCGGCCACAAAGAAATGGGCACTCAATGGGGAAGAACTGACCCAAAGATTCAGTGAGCTGTTAGTAGAAATAAAAAGCGGTCGCCAGTAGCAGTCTACTGGCCACCAAAGCCGCCGATTATCTCGAGCGGCCCCACTTTCAGGCCCAACGACGCAAAAACAAGGGATGCGCCGGTCAGGGCCACCATACCGTATCGGATTTTCTCGTCTAAGGTCATGTCGGCAACCATGGGGAGTCTGACGTTTTTAAGGGTGAGCCTTCACATGAGCCGCAAGCCAAAGTATTAAGAGAAATCCAAGGCCGACCCTGCCTACTCCGAGCCTGCAATCGTGCAGAGCTTTCTACGTGCCGCTACATCCCTAAATATGAACCCGGCCGGACGATTGCGACCAAGAACGAACGCGAATCGCCTCGAAAAGCATCCCCACATCCCGGCTAGGAACGTCCTGGACAGAATCGTCCTTGGCGGGAGCGACGGGGCGATGGAGGGATTGGCTATGACAGCGGCTCTCAACGGAGCAGGCGCAGGATTCGGAACTATCACCCTGGCAGGTTTCGCCTTCGCGTTGGCTGGGGCCATATCCATGTTCTTCAGCAACTACCTTTCCCGGAGGTCAGAGCTCAGGTCCCTGAAGATTGACATGGAACGAGAAAAGATGGAGATAGAGACCGAGCCAGAGGAGGAGATGTCGGAGATGCGAGAGCTGCTTGCGAAGGACGGCTACGACGCGCGGGAAGTGGATGTGATAATGCAGAGGTTGGCCGAGAACAAGGACCTCTGGCTGAAGGAGATGCTGCGCCGTGAGCTTCGGGTCAACGTAGAGGATGCAGGGTCCGGCTCATTCCTCTGGCCGCTCTCCGCAGGTATCGCCTTCCTCCTGCTCGCCCTGCTCGCCGTCTCGCCGTACGCCTTCCAGGCTCCACGTCCCGAAGCGCTTTTCGCGTCCGTTGCCCTCTCGTTGGCGGCGCTCTTCGCCCTTGGTTCTAGGGTGTTCGTACCAAGGAATTTCGATCCGTCGGCTGGGGCAGAATCTGCCCTGGTGGGTGCCGTGGCCGGAGGAGTCCTTTACCTCGTGGGCCTGGTCATTTCGGGCTTCTGACCCGTTTCAGGTTCATTAACCGCAGGGTTGGGTTCCCGCCCGTGAAGTACAGGTATCTCACGTTCGACTGCTATGGCACCCTGATCGACTGGAAGACGGGAATTGAAGGGGGGTTGCGGGCAGCCCTCGGGGGGATAAAGCTCGGCGGGGACGAACTCCTGGCCGCCTACGTGGAAGCGGAAAAAGCAGAGGAGGTGACTTACAAGAAGTACAGGGAAGTGCTGTACCGAACGACCCTTTCTATGTCAGACGCACTGGGAGTCGGGGTTTCGGATGCGGCTGCTCGCGATTTCGCCGCGTCTGTACCCTCTTGGCCGGCTTTCCCGGACACGGCAGAATTCCTCCACCATCTCGGGCAGAAGAGATGCAAGCGGTACATACTTTCCAACGTCGACAACGACATCTTGGAAGAGACCGTCAAGAGGAACCGTCTGGAGATTGATGGGTTCGTCACGGCGGAAGAGGTGGGGAGCTACAAACCCAATGAAGGTCACTGGGTGGAATTCCTACGGAGGACAGGCGCGGACAAGAGTGAGGTCCTCCACGTGGCACAGAGCGTATACCATGACATAATCCCAGCCCAGCATCTTGGCATAGACTCTGCCTGGGTCAACAGATATTCTGAGCCCCTCCCGCCGGGCGCGTCGCCGCTTATCATTTCCGATAGCCTCCAGCACCTAGCCGACATGCTCTGAGTGAGACTGCCTACCCCTCTGTGGGCTAACCTGCCTGTTTCCGTTCCACCCGTTCAAGCTTCCCGGCGACTCTCAAAAACTCCGCCCCCCTTCGCGTCAGCTCGTATGGTATCCTTTCCCTCCCTCTTGCGTATACAGTCTCCCTCCTCCTCACCATTGCGAATTCCTCGAGTTCCGTCAGGTGCTGATAGACGCTAGCCGTAGACATCCGCCTATCGGGGGCCAGAAGCTTCCTCAGCTCGTAACCATAGGCGGTATGGATCTTGAGCAGGCGTAGAAGGGCGATCTTGGTTGCTCCTATGCCAGGAGAGGGCCGTGCGTAGGGGTCGCCTGGTGCGGGCTGCCTCGCTCGCCTCGCCAGACGGGAGATTGCCTTTGGGTCCTTTAGCCCGGCCCCTGTGATTACGCATACGACCTTCTCAGAGGACCGCAGGTAGCCCGACCTGACGGCGTCAGAGAGTGCGGCGACGACGGAAGCAGAGGACGGCTCGGCAAAGATTCCCTCCGTCTTGGCGAGAAGACTCGTCGCAGCCAGGATGTCGCGCGAATTCGTAGCCAGCATCATACCGCCCGACTCCGCCACGGCCCTGTTTGCCTCCCGGCGGAAGGAAGGTTCCGACTCCTCGAGTTCTGCCAGAGGGAGATCTACCTGACTCCCACGTTTGATTCTCGACTTGGTGCCCCCATAGGGCGTTGGCTTGACCTGGACACCCAAGAGCCTGCAGTGAGAATCACCGATGAGGCTCGCACTCTCGAATTGCGCGATGGATTGCCAGATCATCCGAAGATGACCGCCCGTTCCCACGGGCACAACAATGACGTCAGGGGTCTGCCAACCCAACTCCTGGATGAGCTCGAATCCCGTGGTCTTCTCCCCTTCCAGGAGGTAGGGATTGGCGGCGGTCACTGTGAGCGATCCCCCGTGACTGTCTCGAAGTAAGGGCCGGGAGGACAGGGGTTCTACCTCTGCGCCGTAGGCAAGCATCTGGTACAGCTTCCCTTGGTCAGTGCTCTGATGAATCATCATGCGAGCCTTAATGTCCGCCTTGGCACAATATGCGGCGAGCGACGCGCCCAGGTTGCCTGTGGTGATGCAGGTGCATTCCTTGACCCTTCGGCTCCTAGCAAGGCTGAGGAGCACCGTCGAGCCTCTGTCCATGAACGACCCAGTCGGATTGCGGCTCTCGTCCTTGATCATCAGGTCGCGCAGGCCGAGCTCCGCTCCAAGCCTCTCTGCACGTAAGAGAGGTGTCCCTCCCTCGCCGAGGGACACAACCTCCTCAGGCCCCAGACCAGGAAAGAATGCCCTGTACCTCCAGACCCCTGAAGGTTGGTCTTCCAACTCGCTCCTGGTCACCGCTGTGGGTGCAACGTCGGCGACGACCACAGCCGATCCGCAGCGTTCACAGGAGACGTCCAGCCCGTCTGACTCTTGCTGGCTAGAACACTTCACGCACCTGAATGATGTCAAGAACAGAATCTGGCGTTCCAGGGCTGATATATAGGTTGGAACTTATATGTCCCGGCCAATGCGCCAAGTTTGAGCTACCATGGTGAGTACGAGAGAGGTCGCCACCACAGCTGTCTTCACTGCCTTTGTCGCGGCGGCGACTTCGGTCTTCTCGGTGTACATTCCTGCCACTACTGGTTACTTCAATGTGGGGGAGATAATGGTGTACACAAGCGCACTGCTGATGGGTCCCTACGTCGGGGCGTTCGCCGGAGGGGTCGGGTCGATGGTCTCCGACCTTTCGTTGGGGTACACCTACTATGCTCCGGGGACACTGGTGATCAAGGGGCTCGAAGGTTTCATCGTGGGTTACCTGGGGACAAGGGCTTTCCCGACGATCACTAGAACCAGATGGCGAGGGATTGCGCTTGCGTTCGGCCTGCTCTTCGCTTTCGCTCTCGCCTATGTAGGCTCGGCTTACTTTACGGGAGGCTCTTCGGTCACGCTCGGCGGGGGGTGGGATATACCGGCCTGGACGCTCAACGTCGACGTGCCCGCTTTCTTCTGGTACGTTTTGGCGGCGATTGCCTTCGCCATCATGGCGGCGGTAGGACTCCGGCTCGAAGCGAGACCCGGACAGAGCGTGATGTCTGTCCTCATAGGAGGGTCGGAAATGGTGACCGGGTACTACCTCTACGAGTCATTGGTGCTGACCCTCATCGCGCCTGCGTCTGTCGTGGCTGGTTTGGCTCCCGCAGCCGAGGTGCCCTTCAACGTCGCCCAGGCTCTCATAGGTCTCCTTGTATCAATCCCCCTGGTCAGGAGCATAAAGCGGGTGACTAGGGGAAGGGGCCTTATCCGAGAAGGACAGGTGCAAGCGGACAGCATGAAACAATGAGGACACTCTCGCAGGGTAAAATCCCGATTGACATCCTCAATTCCACTTTCCTAAGGCTGACAGGGGCCCCGTCAGGCGCCATCGCGACCCCTCCCCTCGCAGGGCTCGACTTCGCTGCCCTGAAGGTCGGAGGAAAGTTCATGATCATTTCGGCGGACCCGGTCACTGGCGTCGTCAAGAACATAGGCCGCTATGCCATCAGCGTAAGCGCAAACGACGTTGCGACGAGCGGGAGCCGGGCGCAGTTCGCGGAATCCGTCGTGCTGCTGCCGGAGGGCGCCGACGAAGGCTACGCGTTGAGGATTGCGGGCCAGATGGACTCTGAGGCGAAGAAGCTCGGGATAAGCATAGTGGGTGGGCACACCGAGGTCACCCCGGGGCTGCGCCATCCCATCGTGGTGGTCACCGCGTTCAGCTTCGTCGAACGCTACATCTCATCGAGGGACGCGAAGGCCGGAGACACAATCATGATGACTAAGACAGCTGGACTCGAAGGCACCGCCATACTGTCGGGCGAAGAGGGCTTCCTCAATTCCCTAGGTGTGGCGGACGAAGCTGTGGCAGCCTACGGCGCCGGGTTTGTGAACGCCATGCACGACTGCACCGAAGGCGGCGTGCTCGGGGCGGTATTCGAGATGTCGCTGGCGTCAGGGCTAGGCTTCGAGTTGGAAGAAGAGAAGGTCCCAGTGGCGCCAAAGACCCTGAGCCTGTGCAATAAGTTGAAGATGGACCCGCTGAAACTGATAGCTTCGGGTGCCCTTCTAATTTCCGTCAAGGGAGGCAGAGAGCATGAGGTGGCAGCGGCGCTTTCGCCGATTTGCCAGGTCACGCCCGTGGGGAGATTTACAGAGAAAGGCGGGTTCCTGATCAAGAAAGGTGGCAAGAGAATCCTTCAGCGCGCCGCCCCTGAGGACGAGCTATGGAGAGTACTGGCTCGGTCGCCGGGCCGCCGCGACAGGCTTTAGACCCCCGCCCTGCTCATCCTCCCACTTGGGGGAAGACTGGACGACCCAGGAGAACTTCTTCTGAAGTGACTTGCTGTACACTCTTGCCCAGTCGAGTCCGACGTAGTCGCACCACGACTTGTAGACCCTCGGGTCGATGTAGTTCTTCATGGATGTGTTCAAGTTGTAGTTCTTCGTCCGCTCATAGAATTCGACCTCGCGCGAGAGCTTGGCTATGCGCTTCGGATCGCCTTTCGCCTGCGCTTCCTCCAGCTTCTGCTTCTTCTTGCCTAGGGACTCCTTCCAAGTCTTAGGTGGAGTCCTTTGGTGGTTGCAGAAGATGGCAGCCTGGAGGTTGGCCTCCTTCGCGTGGTAGAGCTTGTCCAGGTCCTCGGCGTCACGCAGGTCTTTGGAGCCGAGTACCTCCTTGGCCCGGGCCGTGGCGTGGAACGTCCTGAAGACCTTCGCCGTCGCGCCGTGCACTATGGTCGAGAGGTATTGGTTGACCAGGCCGGAGCTCACGTCGTGGAATATCTCCTGCTCGGGGCGCTTCCCTTTGGTGAACTCCCGCAGGTTCCTCGCCACCGACGGGGGCACGGCTTCGGACTTGCTCCAGGCCACGCTGTCCTTTCCGAGGAAGTTGAACTCAGCCTCTCCCCCTTCAACTTTCACGTGCTCCACCCTGAGAGTGCTCGCCCCCACCGTATCCGCCTCGTCCTCGTCTTTCTCGTCTCCGACCCTCATCCCCATGGTGTCGATGAGGTAGCAGACCGTGGCGATTTGGCGGAGACGCTCATCTTTCGAATCCAGGTCCCGACGTATCTTGTCCCTTACCTTCTGCAGGTTCGACCCGACCTTCTGGGCCTCGTCGTACTTCGCCTTGCTTCTGGACTGCTGAATCGGGGAACTTTCATGGAGCCAGACGTACTTCTCCTTGTCCGTGAGCTTGTCGATCCACTTGGCCATCCACATGGAGTTGTGGTCGTGAACGACCTGCTTCCAAGTCCCTGGCGGGACCGGGGAGGACTCCCCCAGGTTCAATATGACGTCGGACGCCTGGACCCTGGGCTTCCAATGCCCTCTGAGCGGGTGGGAATTGTGAACAACGAATCCGTTTGCGATGAAATTAGGGTCCCGGCTATCGGCCATTGAAATATCGAAGGTCGTCGATTCTCCGTCGGGAACTATCTCTAGCACTTTTTCCAGGGCGAAGAAATTGGAATCCAAAATGCCAAGGCGAGACCAATCCCACTTGGTTGCAAGGTCATGCGGGCGGTCGTCCAGAGAATAACTCCTAGTCCTAGTTCCTTTCAGGGCTCTTTCAGGACCTAACAGTCGGCGAACTGAATTGTACTCACTGATGAAAAACCTGTGGCTAGTGCCTCCAGTGTAACCGTGGTCCGTACGGTGGGAGATGTTCGATACTTGCAGCCCAGCGCTAATGGCCAACTCGCGAAGATCTTCGATTAGACGCTGGTTCGTCGATTCAAACCCGAACGATCCGTATTCCACGCCTTTGATGTCATTGATGAAGAGGTTGCCGTCGGCATCCAGGTATCCCCGAATAAACGCCGCCTTCAGATCGTCGGTCAAATCGAACACCCAGTCAGGGACGCGCTTTTCTAATGCCGTCCCGTGGAACCCCAACGATTCTATGACATCCGCAATATCGCGGGAATAAACAGAAAGGACGACGGAGTTTCCTCCAGAGTGATTTCGGATGGTTGGGGTAATCCCGAACACATCCTCGAAAAGCCTTGCGTAACGTTCTACTAGTGCGCCATGGCCCTCCGAGAAATCAAGATGTGAATTGTCACCGCTTCCGCGTCTCGCCGTATACCCGTCTCCAACGTAGTATCCCAATACTCTCGCCAACTTCGGAGTTATTATCGTCCCGTTTACGATCCTTCGCGCGACATTGGCGTATCTGCGAGTCCCAAGTGTGCGATATCTCTTGACTGTCACGACGTAGTCACCGGATTTCAGGTCCGAAATTGGTGTCCAAACCAGTGTCGCCGGATATTTAGATGAAGTGAAAGTGCCGTTGCTGTTCCTTGGTCGAGATCGCTTCACCCTCAGAGCAAGGAGCGGATGATTGCTTGTTGCGCGTATGGAATGCGTCCTCGTCCGCACCCTGGAAACCTGCCTAACCCCCTGTTTAGCGATGGCGGCCACCGGCTTGTAGAACATCGAATCAGAACCGTGGTGAACTGCGAGAACTTCTCCGGGGACGATCTCCTCGACATATCTCACCCCGTGACCTGTCTTGACCAATGTGCCTGCTGCAACGCACCCCCGCCCCATAAACAGACCCGGGGGTTCGACCATCCAGTTGGCGATGTCGACCTCCTTCCCGTCGAGGACCGCCTTTCCGAACTTCGCCTTGAGGCTTTCACGCCTCTCCTTTCTAGAGGCAGCCAGGACCTTCTTCTGCTCCTTGGTCATGCCCTCCTTGGCCGCCTTCTCCTCGTCAACCTTCCTGTAGAACTCGCTGAAGTCGTACGCTTCGAACCCCGCCCCTTTGCACCACGCCGGAAGCTCCCTCTCGAAATCGGCCGAGAAGTTCGAGATGAAGACGTGGTCCTGGACGTAGGGGGTGTCCTTCTTCTTGGCGAACGCGTAGGCCATCTCTTCGGCAAGAGGAGTCAGTTCGACCTTCCTTCCTCCCACTGCGACGCGGAGTCCCGCGGGCTGGTAGAGTTCGGGGAAGTTCACCCCGCTATGAGAAAGCGTATTCCAGTATGCTTTCATGAGTCGGTATCCTCGATTTCGGGCACCGGCGTATTTAAGAAAAATCCACCTGCCCACCACATTCTCGGGAGGGTTTAATACGCGACGGCTGAGTTCCATCTTCGTACTCGCGATGTGGACAGATTTCGAGTCAGATGGGGTCAGGCAGCTCAAGAACCCCGTTCTGATTGTCGCCGTGTCAACCTCCATGCAACAGTACAAGGCACTCTATTCCCAGGCGAGAGAATTGGGGGAATACATGATGAGGAAAATGGGCCATGAGAAGATAGGGACGGTGCGTACTTCCGCATTTCCGCCTGAAATTATCGTGAGATCCGAGGGCATTTCGAGCCTCCCCGAGTGCAGCCTATACCTGATCAGGGGAAGGCGCGACATCCTGCTTTTCGCCGGGGACACGAGCCCGGCAGACGAGCAATACGAGTTTGCGCGGTTTCTGCTGGATAAAGCCAAAGAGATGGGTGTCACGGAGCTTTACTCGGTCGGCGCGAGATGGGCGGAGAACCCTCTCCCCGCGGAGGCCGAGCCGCAGGCCACCGGATTCGCCACTGATCCGGCCGGGGTCGCGAAGTTGAAGAAGCATGGCGTGAAGGTCCTGGCAGACGAGCCAGCGCCATTCTTCTCTTCGATGATAGTCGCCATGGCCAAGGAAGTGGGGATCAAAGGGTACAAGCTCTCCGTGGACCATGGCGAACCCAGTCCCCATGCAAGATCTGTCGCAAGACTCCTTGGCCTGCTTGGCGCGATGGCGGGCTTCGACATCGACCTGGAGGAGCTCCGGGCGAAGGCAGCTCCCGCGACCCCTCCCAGCCAGTCTGGAAATACCTCGATCTACCACTAGGTTGCGCTATACCGTTTCGGCTTCCCTGTCCAACGCTTCCAGCTCGGGGCCGAATCCCCATTCCCTGGCGAGGGCGTCTGCTTCCCGCTCTCTTTGCCGTGACTCCTCCGGCTTCTCGTGTTCGTTCAGCCATGCGTGCGCGAGTTCGTGGGCCATGACCGCCACGGCCGCAGGATCGGAAAGCGCGCTGAGCAGGTACGAATAGAAGGTAATCGTCTGCTGCGGCCTCGAGAGCACAAGGAAGTATCTTACTCGCGAATACCGAGTTAGCCCTACCATTGTCTTTGTCGGCCTTCTTGAGAGGGAAACGGAACGGACAGTCGTTATCCTTTCCACCCCCTGCGGCGGCCGCTGGAGCGCTTCTCGGAAGAGTCGACGGAACCTGCCGTCCCGCGAATTGAATGAGAAACGTCCTTCGATTATGCCATCGACTCTCGCCAAATGATTGTCCCACCCGCTTCCTGCTATGTGCCCTTGGCGAGCCTTCGGCCAGAGATAGCCATGGCAAGCCCTATCCAGTATGGGAGGTAAGACAGTACCGGGTCAAGCCCCCCGAGCTTGTACATAGAATAGCCGAAGGAGACAAGCAGGCCGAGGAATCCAGCGCCACCTCCCAGGTAGATGAGGGTCCTCCCAGTCGTAGTGTGGCGGCCCAATATTACGAGCCCTCCCGCCAAGACAGTCAGTCCGCCGAGGGCTATCACCGCTTCGAGGACAGTGATCGCGATGACCGCCACGCCGTAGGCTGCCCCGCTGAGGAAACCCGAGAGGCGAGGCTGGGCGTAGCCTAGGGCGGTGTAGAGGAAGCCTCTGGAGGAGTAGCCGCTCGCTACCATCAGGAATCCACCGACGACAGCCACACCCCCCGCCAAATAGTGCCTGAAACCCACGGACGATCGGTGCTCCTCCTAACTACAATAGCCTTCCGCCAGTTTGTTCGGGTGATCGCAGACCGAGATGTTTATCCCCAATTGATATGGGTTAGCCTATTCGCCCGGACTACCCCTGGTAGTGCATGTCGGAAGTTACCAGAGTCCATCAAAAGCCGCTAATCGCTTTTACTGGATATGACCGAAGATTTGCTAACCGTCAAAGAGGTCGCGGAACGGCTCAAAATAGGGGAGAAGACTGTCAGAGGATGGCTCCGAGCGGGGAAGCTCAAGGGCTCGAAGCTACCGAACGGTGATTGGCGTGTCCGCGAGATGGACGTCGAAAGACTGCTGGAGGCAGGGATGCATCATTCATGAATGACGATTCCCAAAAGCAGGGAAGGGAGGTGAGATGAGACAGTGACAACGATTCTGGAAAGTTAAGGTACATGAGCCCTCAGAGATAATTATGATATATTCTTGGACGATTTCGACCCGTCGTTCTGATGCTTTTCGATGTCGGCTCTGTGCAGACCGATGTCTCTAGCCCACTTCTTCGCGTTGAGCCTCTCTATTCTGTTCAGAACTAATCTCGAATCCATCACATATTGTCGTAACCTCCACCGTCTCGTCTGCACATGTTTAATCTTCAACGCAAATTCCGCGAGCAATTCGGCGAGGTCTCTTTCCTTCAGCATCCCTATGTCTATCATGTCCTCGGCTTGGTCGCTGTTTGGATTTGCTACTAATTCTTCTCGGAACATGGCTTCAAGCCCTTTGCCTTTCGGCCATTTGTCCTTCTTGTTTCTAACTGGATGCGAAACCATCCCATCAGCCTTTTAGCTCGTCCTTGACCGTAAGGAAATATCTCGATGCTTTGTCGGCTTCAAGGCTGAACTGCTCTCGCGTCCACTTCTTGCTCTGCGGATTGATGCTTACCGCGACCCTCGATAGGTAGGGGAGCATCCTGAGCCATTTCGGGCCGAGGCTGACTTTACTCTTTAGAGCGAACTTGTAGAGTTCGTTGGTGCGATTCTTGATTACGAGGTTCGGTTCGACATAGAAGAGCGGTTCTCTGTCGTTTCCTGCGTCTTGGTCAACATATCTGATTCCGTAGGTTGACTTGACAACCCTCCTTATCGGCTTGTCCGTCTTCCTCGATGTGTGTTGTTTTTCGTACTCGGTCTTCTCCTCCTCTTTTTCCTCTTCCTCAACCTTGGCTTTGCGCTTTCGACTTGGGTTAGCGTCCATCACCTCTTCCTTTCCTTTTCCGATGGGGAGTAGCCCTTTCGGAATCAGGTCTGCATGGCTCAGGTATCTCCGGAGGAGGTTCGCTATCTCGTTGCCCAAGAGAATTTCCTCCCTCGAAACATCCTCTTCGCGTCTGGGGAACTTCGTAGCAACGTATTCCTTCAGATGCTCGGCAAACTGGGAATATACTTCGTCGCGTTTGATGTCGTTCCTGTCAGTCGTGGGGATGAGAGAATTGCAGTTCACCCATCCTCCGAAGTTTCTCTCTGGGTCAAGCAGTAACGGCATGACAAAGACATGCTTGATGTAGACATCGACCGAGCCTCGAAGCTTCTTGTCCGCTTGAAGGTTCCCATGAACGTCTATCGCCCCGCTCAGTCTGCAAAGCAGGTGCTCATCGGGGTTGATTCTCGATTCGAGTTTCGCGCCGTTAAGGGATATCTCCGCTCCCTTGGCAATCCTCAGGCCGAAGACCTTTCGGAGGTAAGAAGCCAATTCATCAGTAGGCGGAACCTCGCGCGGATTGTCTATGATGATTTTGGTTCCCTGATGGTCAAGATATCTTGTTATCCCGCCGATTTCATACTCGTTGTCCTGAGGCGTCATCATCAGATTAATGGTGAACTCCCCGTTGTTAGTCCTGAAATTGACAGCGTCCCCAAGTCGAAGGAGCGAGAGCTTGCCGAGTCCCTTCATTCCGATTATCTCCCCTCCCAACTTCGCCTTCGCGTACTGACCGAACTCGACAAATTTGTCGATGTCTCTGATTCCTTCTCCCCAGTCTTCTACTATCACCTGCTTTGCTGATGTCTGAATCGCCACCTTCTTGCTTCCTTCATCCAGCGCATTCGATACGGCCTCGCGGAATGAATCTACGCTTGAAGGGTAGAGATTTATTGCGAGTTCATAGACGATATCAGGGCCAGCCTTGTGCGGAAGTTTCAAGGGTACATTTGACTGGCCGAGTTTGTGATTTAGCTCTTTTCTAGAACACTTAATACGATATCTAGGCCCCTCTAGGTAAGAACTTGCCTATCCAATCGATTTGTCCCAAATGTGGAAGAATGGGAACTCAACTTCTGACTTATCGGCCAAACAAGGCCCATCCCAAAAGGGTCTACCTTGACATGTACCACGGCCCAAATGACAAGTGCCATATCGGGCGTATCAGAAGTGAAATCGAGTTCATAGGAGAAATGAACAAGCCAGAGACCAAGGAAGAGTACGAGAAAGCGTTGAAGGATATGGCGAAGGAAATCAATCGGTTGGTTGCCGACTATTCAAAAACGAAAAGTGGTAGCGTGGAGAAGATTACGAGGTCTCTGAGGGCAATTCTGGCCGAACATGGCTACTGAGATTTCCCGCTTCTTTCTGCGATCTTCTTCTTGAGCCTTGATTCCCATTCTGAGTATCGAATCTGGCCCCTCTCCTCCATAACTTCAACGAGAGAATTGACCATCATGTCGAGCATTTCAACCTCATCGGCAATCTGGCTCGACTGGCTTGGATGATTCTTGGTCGGCAATAGGTATCCTTTCTCTGTCAGATGGGCGATTACGAGATTCCTGATTACCTCCGAATCCCCGTCTCCAAGTTTCCCCTTAAGTTCCTTGTCGAGTACTTTCCAAACCCCATCGGGAAGAGATACTAAGGCCCTTCTCAATTCCTGACCTTCACCTCAATCAACGGTGCCACTTTGACCTCTTCCTTAGTCTTCTCCGTCTGCGCTTTCTCGATTAGTTGCTTCCATCCCCTGACTTCGATTCCACAAGCCTGAGCGGGAGTCTTCCTTATCGACTGATGGACTCGGCAGAAATTGTAATGGGTCGCGTATCCGTCGAGCCATACCTTCGCGGTTCGGTCGTGCTTGAGGCCCCTCGCTGGCCTGAGCCTGTCCTTGAGCGTCCCATGCAACCGTTCGACGATGTTGTTCGTTTCTCTGGCCTTGATTCCGACCCGTCTGACCCATTCGACCTTTCCCGCCCTATACCTTGTGTAGAAGACCTTCCTGATGGCTTCGTCATAGGTGAATGACCCGTCTGTGAAGACCGCTGTCGGCCTCTGCTTCTCAAGGGCCTGAGTGAATACTTTCTTTGCGTCTTCGGTCGTCCTCGATTCGGTGAGAAGGTGCGCCACCATAAATCGGGTATCCTCGTCAATCATCTCCCAGAACCATCTTTCTTGTCCCCCGACACGGAAGGCCGTCTCGTCGTGATGATACTTCCCAGAGAGATTGAGCGTCAGGTTTTCGACATAGGGTGCGACCAGTCGGGAATACTTCTGAATCCAGCTCAGAATTGTAGTGTGGGAAATCGACTCCCCGAAGATTGCGGATGCTTGCTCTGCCACTTTGCGACTTGAAAGGCCCCCATAGTAGAGATTCAGAGCGGTCGTGATTACGTGGTCATTGACTCTCATCCTCGGAAAGCGGATTTGGTTGTCGTTGAAGTGGTGGTTGCAATCGTTGCAAAGGTAACGTTGTATCCCCGCCCTCATGCCATGCTTAACCACGTTCCCGCTCTGGCAGAACTTGCAGGATTGTGCTCCGCCCATGGTATATCATATCTATATCAAAATATTATATAAGGGCTTGGGCGTGAATCCTGAACAAGATTTCCCGACCGTCAACCGTGTACCTTAACTTTCCAGAATCGTGACAACAGCGAACGGAATACGGGCTGAGATGGATCCCGAGGAAGAGCGAGAGCGACGGTTCCGGGCCTCCGTTCAGGAGCACTACTCGAAGATCGTCGAAGTGACCATCCCCATCAGACGCGGGCACCTCGAGCTCGTCCGGGACATGTGCGCAGGCTTGTACCACATCGACCCGAGGCCAGTCCTGCAGAGGATGCTCGAAGCGACGATCGAGAACATCCCGGACGACATCACCTTCACGAGGGCCCTGGACAAGTCCCTCCGTGAGGTCTACCTGACTGACCCCAGGGACGAGTCAAAGCCACAGAAGGAGCCCGAGCTGGAATACGTCGACCTGGCCGACTACTAGACTAGCTCGGCTCCCTATTTTTTCCTGCAGGCTTCGAGCGATCAATCGACTACGCTTATGATTGCCCCGGACCTGCGAATGTCCTTGAACGAATCACGTCGTAGTACTTGATTGTCGTTCTTGATGCTGACCATAAGATCAGATTCTGCAGACACCGTAATATCGCCCACCTTCTGAGGGACGCGCCAGATAGCGACCGCCCCTTGGGCAAGCGCTTTGTATGGAAGTCGAATACCGGGCGGAGCACCTTCGGCTTCTGGCTGCAGGGCAACTCCTCCCAGCTCAACACCACACTTCAGTACGGGTCCGCGCAGACATCTTACGCCAATCTGCCACTTCGTCCCGTCGTACTGTTTCCAAGGTTCGACTACGGGTTTCCGGTCTTCTCTTTGATACCGAAGTATAGTCAGGGTCACGACGAGAGTTGCAGCCGCGATGATCACACCCGCTAGAGATGCGAGCTCGTCGACTTGCACGGCATCGGGATGGTACGCCTGTCCGACTTAAGCAAGATGTTGCTGCCCCTCGAGATCAGATCTGGGCGCCATCCCTGCGAGCCCGTTTCCTCTCCCTAAGCTCTGCTTTCAGCTGACTCAGGGTGGTGTCCTGGTCCCAGGATACGCCGAACTCGACCAGCATTCCATAGCATCTCTCGCCGATCGGGTACGCCGTGGCTGTGGCACCCAGGATAGGGTCCTCTTTCCTGCACAGGGCGCAGAGGTCCATCGGTCAGTAAAATAGGGTGCCGTATTGGAGTTTGGACGGCCGGCCCTCGGTCGGTGGGACGCGAAAGGGCAGCCGACAAAAACCAGCGTTAAATCCAGCCCGCAGGACGCGAAGAGGCATCAGGCCAAATCAGGTAGAAAATCAGGCCACTCGATGATCAGGGCTTTTAGAAGATGTGAGCACGTATTCGAAAGGGCAGGCGTGGGGAGCCCTCCGCAAGGCCTGGAAGGGGTACAGGATTGCGAAGGTCCAGGGCGACAAGGTGAGGATGAAGGAATACGCCGAGCGGATCAAGAGCCTTCAGTCACAGCTGGGGCTTCCACAGACACACTTCGACATCCAAGAGACCAATTCCGAAGAGTAGGATCGGCGGCAAGACAGCTGAGTTTTCTGGATCCTCTCTCGCCCAAGCGAGCGACAGGTAG
>JACWAI010000068.1 GCA_014874415.1 Nitrososphaerales archaeon | reverse complement strand
GGGATCCCCGACCACCCCTAGATGCCCCTCCCCAACCTACTCGCGCTTTCTGTGATCCCTCACGCGAGAATCACAGACAAAGGAATATTCGACGTGGATAACCAGAAGTTCGTTCCCGCTTTTGTCAGCCGGTAGGCTCCACTGGCGGAGCAGAGGTCAGGCGGTCCTCGGGGCCTGTTGCGGCCTCATGCCCATCAGGACCTTCTCCGAAGTGACCGGCAGGTCGTCCACCGAGACGCCGGTCGCATTGAGGACGGCGTTGCGCAAAGCGGGACCGGGGAGGACTATAGGGGGCTCGGCGATTATCTTCGCCCCGAACGGCCCCAGGGGCCCGGGCACCTCGACGATGAACGCCTTGAATTCCTGAGGAATGTCCATCGAAGTCGGTATGTAATAGTCCCCTAGGTTGGGGTTGACTACTGACCCTTCCCTATGGATGAGCTCTTCCATCATAGCGTATCCGAGCCCCTGCACAGTACCACCGTAGATCTGGCCCAGAACACCTGCCGGATTGACCGCCTTTCCGACGTCGTAGGCCGCGTGCACCCCCACTACCTTGTAGTATCCCGTGTCCATGTCCACTTCCACTTCCGCAACCAGCGCCCCCCAGGTGTACTGCAGGTAGGGGGTCCCCTGCCCTATCTCTTGGTCCCAGGGCGCCTGAGGCGCCATGAAGTAGCCTTCCTCTCTGAGGCCGATGCCTCTCCTGTAGGCTTCCTTTACCAGGTCGTCCCAGTCGAGGGTGGCGGAGAGGTTGAGGCGGTCGAAGGCGACCCCGTCAGCAATAGCAACGCGATTCCTCTCGGTCTTCAGCATCTCGGCGGCCAGGGGCAGGATTTTTTCTCTCAGTTTCTCGGCCGCCAACTTCGACGCGTTGCCCCCGATTACGATTACCCTGGAAGCCACGGTCGGCCCGCTCTCCCTGTGTTTGGAGGTATCGGGGCGCTCAAGCTTGAACCGTGAGAGAGGCACGCCGAGCACGCTCGAGGCGACCTGCATCATCCCCGATACCGCGCCTGTACCGTATTCTGTCAGCCCCGAGCCCACCGAGACAGTCCCGTCGGAAAGGATTTCGATGTGGACGGCGCCGTAGTCGTTCCCCTCCGGGCCGAGCGAGTTCCCGTGCATGAGCAGCGCCAGGCCGAGGCCCCTCCTCACGCTCCCGGTCTGGTTCCTGTATCTCGCAGCCTTCTCCCTGTACCTGCTCGAGGCGACGACCTTCTCGACGCACTGGGGGAGCCCGCAGCTAGAGTCCATCACGGCGCTTGTCGCGTTCCTCTTCCCTGGAACGAGCATGTTCCTCAGCCTGAACTCCAGCGGGTCGATTCCCAGCCTCCGGGCAAGCTCCTCCATCTGGCTCTCAATCGCGAAGATGGCCTGGGGGCCGCCGAACCCCCTCAGGCTGCCGGCGTACGTGTTGTCCGTGTACACGAGATAGGAGTCTGCCTTCACGTTGGGCACCTCGTATGCCCCTACTGTGTGGAAGGTGGCGCGCACTACGACGAAGACCCCGAGAGATGCGTAGGCACCGGTGTCCCCCACAATCCTCGACTCGTCCGCGAGCAGCATGCCGTCGGACGTGACCCCTGTCTTGTGGCTGATGACGAATGGGTGCCTTTTGGTGTGCATGACCATGGAGTCTTCCCTGTCCATCCCACAAAACACTGGTCTGCGGTACTTCACAGCTGCCAGGGCAGCAGTGGAGCAGACGTCGTACGGCGTCTCGTCCGATTTCGGACCGAATGCGCCCCCCGTGACGGCCTGGATGACCCTGACCTTCTCCTGAGGGAGGCCGAGGACCTTGGCCACCGCGGCCTGGGTGTGGTGAGGGCTCTGCATGGAGCCTATCACCCTTACCCCGCCATCTTCGGGGATCGCCAGACCCATCTCTGGTTCCAGTGGAGTGGCATCCTGAAACTGGGTCCGGTACGTCTTCTCAAGAATCAGATGAGACTTTGCGAACCCCTCGTCGACGTTCCCCTTCCTGATTTTCATCTGCCTCGCGATGTTGCCCTTGGGATGGATCTTGATCGCATCGGGCTTCAGGGCTTCGAGGGGGTCGAATATCGCCGGGAGCGGTTCGTACTCGACCTTGATTCTAGCGGCTGCGTCGGCCGCGGCGGACGCCGTCTCCGCAACGACGGCCCCCAGGATGTCGGCTGTGGAACGCACCATGGAATCGGCGAAGAGCTGGCGGTCGGGCAGAACTGCCGAAGATTCGTTGAGCCCCGGAATGTCCTTGTGGGTCATCACCCCCAGGACCCCGGGATGAGTCTTCGCTCCGCCGATCTCCATCACTTTGATTACGCCGTGGGGGATGGAGGAATGGAACAGCTTCGCGTAGATTGTTCCCTTTGGGATTAGGTCGGCCGTATAGACCGGGTTGCCTAGCACCTTCTCCAGGGAGTCCACCCTGACGATGTTCTCCCCTATGTAGAGGAGCTCTCCCCTCTCCGCCTTCTCCCTGAGGGAGTCGAGAAGCTGTGAGATCTGTTCGCTCAAGTGGTCCCCCTCTTGCATCCCTCGCGGACCGAATCGATGATCTGGTAGTACCCGGTGCAGCGGCAGAGTATTCCGCTTATCGCGACCTTGATTTCGTCTTCCGATGGGTCGGCCTTGTGCCTCGCGAGGTCCCAGGAAGCCATCAGCATCGCAGGCGTGCAGAAGCCGCACTGGGCTGCGTTGTTGGCTATGAAGCTCCCCTGGAGCCTTTTCATCGATAGGTCGTTCACAAGGCCTTCGAGGGTCAAGACCCGCCTCCCGTCACACTGAGAAGCGAGCATCAAACAGCTGTTCACCAGCTTCCCGTCCACCATGACGGCGCAGATGCCGCAATCCCCCGTGCTGCACCCTTCCTTGACTGACTTGAATCCAAGCTGGTCCCTGAGGACATCGATGAGCCGGTCCAGCGGTCCCACCTGCACCGAATGGTCTGTACCGTTGACATTCAGCGATATGACCCGCATCGTCATATATCAGGACGACCCCTCGATCTTCCTGTGGCATCGTTGGATCAATCGCTTCAGGTACGCCTGGGCCAATTCCGTGCGGTAAGAAGCCGATGCCCGGAAGTCGCCCGTCAGAGCCAGCTCGGCAGCAAGGACCTTCTGTGCCTCCGCTATGGTTTCATCCGTCGCTTTGCGCCCGTTGAGGAACTCGCTCGTCCTCACGGCCATCGCCGGGATCTTTCCAGTGACCCTGTTCAGGGCGAGCCTGGCTGAATGGATGGTGAGCAGGTCGTCCTCCATGGTTAGCGAAAGGGCCTCGTTAACCAGGGCAATGATCAGCATGTTCCTGCGCCCCATCTTCTCGTAGGCGGTCCAGCTGTGCCCCGCGGGGGGTTCGAACGAGATTTCGGCCAGGATTTCCGACGGGCTCATGGATGTCTCCCTCTTCCCGACCAGGAAATCCGTCAGAGGGACGGTGCGAGCCCCCTTGGCGCTCAGCAGCTTCAGCTGGGCGCCCAGAACCATGAAGACAGGGATCAGGTCTTCCGAAGATGATGCCGAGCAGATGTTGCCTCCGACCGTGGCCACGTTACGGATCTGAGGCGCTCCGAACAGCTCCGCCGCCTCCCGGACGATTGACAGCCTGCCGTCGAGAACAGGTGACTCTTGCAGGTCGGCCACGGTGGTGAGCGCGCCAAGGCGAGTCACTCCCCCCGACTGGCGGATGTACCTGAGGTCCTCCTTGAAGGAGGAGATGTCCAACAGGATTGACGGCGCAACCTGCCTCTTCCTGATACGTGGAATGAGGTCGGTCCCGCTTGCGATGACCGTCACGTGCTTGTCTTCGTGCTCTATGAACCTCAATGCGCCTCCTAAATCTGGGGGAGAGTAGAGCTCCAAGGACGACAATGAAGTCTGCCGTGTTTGGGTTTGTCAGAGTTAAAAACTTCACTGGAAAGAAGTCGTTCCCCCCCCTCAACCTGAATTGGGCTTGTGCACGGCCAAGGGGAACCGCGTATAAATCGATGGTTCCAGGGTCGTATGTCATGAAGGTTCCATCCTATGTCGGTTCTATGGCAGGGCAGGATTTCCTGGATACGAACGACCATTCGCAGGAGGAGATTGCAAAAATACTCAGGGCGGCCGAAGACCTTAGGGTAAAATTCCGGAAGAGGACGCCTACGCCCTACCTTCCTGGCCGAACCCTGTTCATGCTCTTCTACAACAGGTCCCTCCGGACTAGGAACTCCTTCGAGGGAGGCATCTACCAGCTGGGCGGCCACGCCCATTTCCTGAGCCCGAGCGACGTCTACACCCCCTCCCTGCCGGAGGACATGGTCGCGTACCAGACGGAGGCCATCGCCGATGTAGGAAGGGTGCTGTCCAGATACGGCGACTCGATAGCCATTAGGATCTACGGTGACGCAGCGAAGTGGACAATCGGGAGGGGGCACAAGGTCATGCAGGAGTTCGCGAAGTGGAGCGACATCCCGGTGCTGAACATGGAGGACGACATCTTCCACCCGTTCCAGGCGCTGGCCGACATGAAGGCCATAACAGACGTCGCGCCGAAGCCGAAGGGGAAGAAGTTCGTCGTCTCCTACGCCTACTCAGGGGGGCTGAAGCCCCTCGCCGTCCCCCAGAGCTGCGCCCTTATCGGGACCCAGTTCGGAATGGATGTCGTTCTCGCTCACCCGAAGGGGTTCGAGCTGGAGGACTCCGTGATAGGGTCGTGCAAGAAGAACGCCGACAGGTACGGCGGAAGCTTCGAGGTCGTGAACGACATGAAGGAGGCGTTCGAAGGAGCAGACTTCGTCTACCCGAAGGCCTGGTCCCCGAAGAGCTTCGTCCCACCATACAGCGACTCGGTGAACAAGGACGCGGCTTCCGAGTACCAGAACAAGTTCCAGGACTGGAAGTGCACCCAGGAGATGATGGACCTGACGAACAAGGGGAAATACATGCACTGCGGCCCTGCGGACAGGGGCCAAGAGGCCACCGACGAGGTCATCGACAGCCCGAAGTACTCCCTCTACTTCGAACAGGCCGAGAACAGGCTGCACGTCCAGAAGGCCGTCATGGCCATGGTCATGGGTTCCAAGCGCAGGAGATAGCAGGGGAGAACCAGTTGGTCGGGAAAGACAGCGGGATACTGGATGTCATAGGGAACACTCCCACAATACGCCTCTCGAAGATTCCGGCCGAGGAGAAGATCAAGGCGGAGATTTTCGGCAAGATGGAGGCATTCAACCCCACGGAGAGCCTGAAGGACAGGATTTACAAGGAGATGATCCTGGGAGCCATCGATAGGGGAGACCTCAAGCCCGGGATGGAGATACTGGAGGCCTCCACAGGCAACGCCGGCATCTCGTGCACCTTCATCGGCACCCGGCTCGGCTACAGGGTGACCATAGTCATGCCCGAAGGGATGAGCGACGAGCGCAAGAAGATGATCAGAGCGTTCGGCGGGGAGCTCGTGCTCACGCCGGGGGCGGAGAGCGATGTGGACCTCTGTCTAGACAAGATTGACGAGCTAGTCAAGAAGAACAGGGGGAAGTACTGGGTCCCTGCCCAGTTCTCCAACCCCGACAACCCGCTGGCTCACTATAAGAGCACGGGGCCTGAAATTTGGGACCAGCTCGGGGGGAAGGTCGATGCGTTCATCGCCTCCCAGGGGACCGGCGGGGTCCTCACAGGTGTGGGGAGGTACCTGAGAGAGAAGAATCCGAAGGTCAAACTCTACGCCGTAGAGCCTTCCGAGGCGCCGATTCTGTCCCGTTCGAAGTGGGGGACGCACAAAATAGAAGGCATCGGGGACGGGTTCGTCCCCAAGAACCTGGACCTCAGCCTGCTGGACGGGGTGGTGACTACCACCTCGGACGAAGCGATCGAGATGACGAAGCGTCTGAGCGGGGAGGAGGGCATCTTCTGCGGCATATCGTCGGGCTGCAACGTCGCTGCGGCAATCAAGCTCTCAAGGAAGCACCCTGAGTTGGGGGTAATCGCGACCATGATTAACGACTCGGGGGGGAGATACCTCTCCACTGAGGTCTTTGGGGTGAGGAAGGAAAAGAACATCCCGCGGACCAGCAAGCCGCTGGACCCATACAGCCTGGAACAGCTGGCGAAGTACCAGAAAGGATTCGACCTCATATCCTAGCATGAGCTTGGCACCCAGGCAAAGGCAAGAGGCTGCGGTCCAGGGGAGGAGTCATTGTCGTTCGTAGACCGTCTGGTTTGTTCGAAGTGCGGCACCAGATACGACCCAAGCGATAATCCAGTGATGTGCCGGAAGAGGGACCTCGGTAGGCTGGATGTGATGTACGACTATGACTCGGCATCGGAGAGCCTCACCCGCCGGTCGCTGAGGTCGAGGGCCGCGAGGGACGTGTGGCGCTACGAGGAACTGCTCCCTGTGAGAGCCAGGTTCGCCGTCAGATTGGGAGAAGGGGGGACGCCTCTGATTCGTGCCAGGAGGCTCGGCGAGAAGGTAGGCATCAAGAACCTGTATCTCAAAGACGAAACGCGGAACCCCAGCGCGTCCTTCAAGGACAGGGCGATGGCCGTCGGGATTGCCAAGGCGGTCGAGATGGGGAAGAAGGATGTCGCCACAGCTTCGAGTGGCAATGCAGCAGCGTCGCTGGCGGCATACTCAGCGGCGGCCGGAATCCGCTGCCATGCATTCGTCCCCCCCGATGCAGCGGTAGGGAAGATAGCCCAGCTCCTCCTTTATGGCGCCTCTATCACCAGGTGCGAGCAGGTGAAGGAAGGAGAGGATGCCACGGCGCAGGAGATGCTGGCAGCCGTGGACAAACACGGCTACTACCCCTGCCCGAGCTTCGGGCCATTCAACCCATACCAGGTCGAGGGTCCCAAGACGATGGCGTACGAGCTGTACGAACAGGACGAATGGGGAGGAGTGGACGCCATCCTAGTCCCCACGGGGTCAGGCTGCCTCCTGACTGGGATCTGGAAGGGCCTGCGAGACTTCAAGGAGCTGGGTCTAATCAGGTCCTACCCGCGCATAATCGCCGTACAGCCCAGCGGAAACCAGGCCCTCGTCAAAGCGATTCAGGAGGGGGTTGGGATGGACCGGCTGGTTCCGGAGGCATATCCAGAATCGGTAGCCGGGGGTCTGCTGGACCCATACCCTTGGGACGGGGACGCTGCCATGGAGGGGGTGAAGACCACAGGTGGGACAGGCGTGACCGTGGGCGACGGGGAGATACTAAGGGGGGTCAAGGAACTGGCAGCACAAGAAGGGATCTTTGCGGAGCCGTCGGGGGCCGCGGGGCTCGCCGGGCTGGAGAAGTTGCGCTCGGAGGGGAAGGTTGACAATGGCGAGAGGGTTGTGGTCCTGGTAACGGGGTCTGGCCTGAAGGAGCCTGACAGGGCTATCGAGATGACCAAGGGGCATGGCAGTAAAGGTGGAAAGAAGAGGCAGGCTCCGCCACGATGACGTCGGCCAGAGGGGCAGACTGACACATAGAGTTTAAAGGACAACCGGCCTTTCTCGTCCAAAATGACCGCCCAGAAGCTCGAAGAGCCTATCCGCCGACTCGAAGTTCCCAGGCTCGACGCTCTCGAGAAGGCTCTTGGCGAGACGAAGTATACCACGGATAACGTGGAGGAAGACGCCCTCTACGTGCGTGTCGTCAGGTCCCCCCACCCCCATGCCCTGATCAGGCGCATAGACTCGTCCAGGGCTGAACGCGTGCCGGGCGTGGTCAGGATTGCCACCGCCAGGGACATTCCAGGGTCTAACTACATCGGTTACGTGGTCCAGGACAGACCTCTGCTCTGCCATGACAAGGTGAGGTTCGTCGGAGATTCAGTCGCGCTGGTGATAGCTGACACGTCCGAGTCGGCAGAGCTCGGAGTCCAGGAAGTCAAGGTCGATTACGAGGAGCTTCCCGCGGTCTTCGACCCAGGCGAGGCGCTGAAGCCGGGCGCCCCGAAAATCCACCCGGGAGGAAACCTAACCGCGAGGCATTTCGTCAGGCTGGGGGACGCCGAAGAGGGTCTCGTAAGGGCAGACTTCGTCGTCAGGGGGACATACAGCACACCAATCCAGGAACAAGCGTATCTGGAGACCGAAGCCGCGCTCGCCTACCCGAAGAGCGACTCGATGGTCGTCCTGGGCTCGATGCAGAACCCATTCATGGTGAAGAAAGCTATGGCGACGGTGCTGGGTAGGGCGGTGCCCAACGTCCGGATAATCCAGGCGCCTACCGGCGGGGGATTCGGGGGGAAACAGGATGCCCCTGACGAGGTCTGCTCCATGGCAGCGCTGGCAGCCTGGTTGACCAAGAGGCCCGCACTACTGGCGTTCTCCAGAGAGGAGTCGGCAGCCTTTCACCCCAAGCGACATCCCATGATCTTTGATCGGGAGATGGGGGTGAGCTCTGACGGGAAGATAACGGCGGTCAGGGCGAGCATACTTGCAGACGGGGGCGCCTACGCGTCCCTGAGCGAACGCGTCCTCTTTGTCGCTGTCACCACCGCTGCCGGCCCGTATGAGATCCCCAACGTGCACATCGACGGCACAACAGTCTACACAAACAACGTCCCCATGGGAGCGTTCAGGGGCTTCGGCAAGCCACAGGCCTCGTTCGCTGCGGAACTCCAGATGGACGAAGCCGCCGAGAGACTCGGGATGGACCCCGCCGAGTTCAGGCTTCGCAACATACTCAAGGCCGGGTCGACCGCCCCGACCGGACAGGTCCTCACAAGCAGTGTTGGCCTGGAGGAGTGCCTCGTCCGGGCCAGAGCCGATTCGGCCTGGGATGCGAAACGCAGAACCGGACCCGGTCAAGGAGAGAAGAAGAGGGGGATCGGCATGGCATGCACCATCCATCCTGAAGGACTCAACGGAGAGGCGGACGCGGCGACCGCGTCGGTGGAGATTACGGCAGTCGGGCAGGTGGTCGTGAAGACTGGACTGACGGAATACGGCCAAGGGATTCACACGGGTTTCGTGCACATAGTTTCCAAAGTCTTGGGGACGAGCCCGGACAGGGTCTCGGTTGTCATGCCCGACACAGACGTCGTCCCCGATTCCGGCCCCACGGTAGCGTCCCGGAGCACGGTCTTCGGTGGAAAGGCGATTCTCCTGGCAGCCGAGAAGCTCAGGGGCAAGCTAGCAAAGGTTGCTTCCGAGATGCTCTCCTGCCCGCCCGAGGTGATCGTCTTCGAAGGAGACACGGCCAGGTGTCAGGGGCGCGATGATGGGCGAGTGGGATTCGAGGAACTCGTCTCCGAGTGCTTCAGAAGGAAACTGAATCTGAAGGAGGAAGGCACCTTTGTCAAACCTCTTCCCTTCTGGGAAGCCGGGCATGGCGACCTGTCTCCGTCTTACACCTTTGCGGTCCATGTTGCGGAAGTGGAAGTGGACACGGAGACAGGTAAGGTGGAAGTGGTCAATTACACTGCCGCGCACGAATCCGGAACGGTCATCTCGCGGGATCAGTTCGAGAGCCAGATAATCGGGGGCGTGGCGCAGGGTCTTGGCTACGCGCTCATGGAGGAGCTAATCCTGAAGGATGGAATCATCCGAAACAAGACTTTCCTCGATTACCACATACCTACCGCGGCCGACGTCCCACACATCAGGACCATAATAGTCGAGGCTCCTGATGATTTCGGCCCCTTCGGCGCCAAGGGGGTCGGGGAGGCTGGCATCGAGCCCGTGGCCGCGGCAGTCGGGAACGCGGTGTACAACGCGCTGGGCTTCCCAATTCGGCGGTTCCCGTTCACGCCTGAAAGGGTGTACGAGGCGATTGAAGAGAGGGCGAGTCGGTCATGAGGCCCTTCCAGTACCTCGCCCCCATTCCCAGCTTCGATTACGTCGCGCCAAGGACGCTCGCGGAGTTGTTTGAGGCGTTTAATGGCCACGGCAAGGGATTCGCAATCATAGCCGGGGGGACAGACCTTATGGTCGCTCTGAAGGAACGGGCCGTCGCCCCCGAAGCCGTGGTGGACCTGTGCCGCCTAAGGGGGGAGCTCGGAGGCATAGACGTCAGCAAGGGCGTCCTGCGCGTCGGCGCCCTCGCCACATTCTCCCAGATAGAGTCAGATCCGCTGGTCAGAAGGTACGCGAACGCTCTCCGCCAGGCGGCAGCGAATGTGGGGACCCTTCAGATCAGGTCCATTGCGACCCTCGGCGGCAACCTTGCGACCGCCTCTCCTGCCGCCGACTCGGCGCCCCCCCTGATAGCCCTGGGGGCCAGTGTTACCCTCCTCGGTAGGTCGGGCCAACGAACTCTCCCGGTCCAGAGTTTTTTCACGGGTCCGAAGAAGAACGCCCTCCTCAGAGGGGAGATCGTCTCATCGGTGGAGATTCCGGCGGGCGAGGGAGTCTCGAGCGTCTGGACGAGGGCCGCAGTGAGGAACGAGAACGTGCTGTCCACGGTCTCCGTGGCCATCGCCGCTTCTATACATGACGGGAGGTTTGGTTCGAGCCGGGTGGCTCTGGGAGCCGTGGCGCCCACGCCGATTCTAGCAGAGAACTCCTCCAGGGCGATGACGGGAAGCGAGGCAACCGCCGGGCAAGCAGAAAGGGTGGCAGCCCTCGCCGCTGAAGAGGCTAGGCCCATATCAGACATCAGGGCAAGCGCGCACTACAGGAAGCACCTTGTCTTCGTGCTGACCAGGCGCCTGATTCTGCAGATGGTTTCGGAGGCGGGCATTCCTTGAGGAAGGTTCGGGTGAGCTTCACTCTCAACGGATTGAAGAAGACCGATGAAGTGGAGCCGAATCAGACTCTGTGCGATTACCTGCACGACGTGGCGGGGACGACGAGTGTGAAGAAGGGGTGCGACACGGGCGAATGTGGCGCCTGCACAGTCCTCCTGGACGACATGCCCGTCACGTCCTGCCTGGTCTTGGCCCCCCAGGTCGAGGGCCGTGATGTGGTCACCGTCGAAGGACTGGGAACGAAATTGGTCCCGAACCCGGTCCAGCAGGCGTTCGTTGAGCACGACGCCGTTCAATGCGGATATTGCATACCGGGCATGATCGTGACCCTGTCCTGGGTCCGCGAGCACGTTCCGAGGGCTTCGGACGCCGAAATCAAGCGGCTGATGTCCGGGAACCTCTGCAGGTGCACAGGATACCTCCAACAAATCGAGGCTCTCAAGGCGGCGATAAAGGGCTAGCCACGGAGCGGCCCTTACGTCTATAAGCAGACTCTGGCGCGCCGTCATCATGAGACCTCAAGACCTGCACGGCAAAGACCTGATCTCCACTCAGGATTGGAAGAGGGAAGAGATCGACTACCTCATGGAATTCGCGGCTGACATCAAGCGCAAGTACCGCTCGGGCTCGGTCCCCGAGCTCTTCAAGAACAGGACTTTCTTCATGCTCTTCTACAACACTTCGACCAGGACCAGGTCCAGCTTCGAGGCAGCCGCAACAGTACTGGGAGGCCACTCGCAGTTCATCGACTTCGCCACGACGAGGGGCTCCGAGGGGGAGTCGATCAAGGACATGGCCAAGATGTACGAGAGGATGGGACATGCCCTCGGGGTCAGGATACTGGAGTCTGCCGTAGACTACGTGTATGGGAGAGGGAACTCGGTCATACGCGACTACGCCAAGTACTCGGAGACTCCCGTGGTGAACATGGCCGACGACGTATACCACCCGACACAGGCGATAACTGACGTCTTCACGCTCAGGGAGAAGCTTGGAGCCAAGCTGGAGAAGAAGAAGTACGTGCTGCTTTGGACCTACAGCGACCACATCAGGAGCTGGGGGAGCATGCAGGACGAGATGCTCATATCGACGAAATACGGCATGGATACTGTCTTGGCCTACCCGGAAGGGTTCGAGCTCGACGAGAAGATGGTCGACGCCGCCAGGAGCAACGCGAAGGAGTCGGGTGGCGGCCTCGAGGTAAGCCATGACCCTGCGGAGGCCATGAAGGGGGCCGACGTCGTGTTCCCCCGAAGCTGGGCCAGCCACGAATGCGTCATGACGGGCATGAACAGATTCACCAAGGAGAGGGAGGTCAAGCTGCACGAGAAATACAAGGACTGGCGCCTGACTAAGAGGCTGACTGACACCATGAGTAGGGAAGGGGTGGTGACCCACGTCCTCCCGGTGTTCAGGGGACAGGAGGCCGACGACGAGGTCATGGACGGCCCCCGGAGCGTCATCTACGACCAGGCGGAGAACCTGCTCTACGTCAGGGCTGCAGTCCTGGCTCTGCTAGCAGGCTCAGGAAGGTAGCGCCATGGCGACCTCCAGGGTCTTCTTCGTCACGGATGTACACGGATCCACGCGGTGTTTCAAGAAGTTCCTGAACGCGGCAAAGTTCTACGACGCCAACGTGCTCGTACTGGGAGGAGACATAACCGGGAAGCTGCTCATCCCTATCATAGAGCAGGAGGGCGGGACCTACAGATGCACCTTCGAGGGTAATGAACTGTCCCTGAAGAACAAGGCAGAGGTCGATGGAATCGTGGCCAAGGCGAACGACTCCGGATACTACACGCAGCTCATGACGAAGAAGGAGCATGAGGAAATCGCGGCTGACCCGAAGAACGTGAAGGCAGCCTTCGTCAAGGCAATGGTTGACCGGGTCGGTGAATGGGTCCGACTCGCCGAGGATAGGTTGGCAAAGACCGGCGTGTCCTGCTACATCTCGCCCGGGAACGACGACATATTCGACATCGACCCGGTACTCAGCTCCTCAAGCTACGTCGCCAACCCCGAGGGGAGAGTGGTATCCATCGACGCCGACCATGAGATGATAACTCTGGGGTACACCAACCATACCCCCTGGAACAGCCCCAGGGAGGTGGACGAAGACGAACTTGGCAAGATGATCGAAGGAATGGCTGCGAAAGTCAAGAACATGAAGTCGGCGATTTTCAACATTCACGTGCCCCCAATAAACACTATAATCGACAAGGCGCCTATGGTCGACGGCAACCTGAAGGTGGTCGTCAAAGGGAACCAGGTGCAGATGGTTTCGGCCGGCAGCTCAGCGTGCAGAAAAGCCATAGAGACGCACCAGCCCCTCCTGGGGATCCACGGGCACATTCACGAATCCAAAGGAATCGTCAAAATAGGGAAGACGCTCTGCGCCAACCCTGGAAGCGAATACGGTGAAGGGATCCTTCGGGGGTTCCTAGCTCGGCTAGAGGGAGAAAGGATAAGGACCTATCTGCTGACGTCGGGCTAGAAGACTACTCTGGCGGGATTTCTTTGTACGCCAGGTTGATGTTGACGCCGCGTCCCTTGTGGTAATAGTAGGATCCAACGAACAGGACGATGCCCAAGACAAGGCATCCTACCAGCCAGCTGAAGGTGAACGAGTTGATGGACCACATACTCTGATAGGTCAGGAACTGGTAGGCGATGAACCCGAAGACCAGGATGTTCCCAATCCCTGCCAACGCCAGTATTGGCTTCGTGATACCGGTCTCCTTCTTGACGGCGTGCACAACCGCAGCGGCCCCCACGAACATGAAGTAAATCATCGAAGCCAGGATCGCCCCGAACAACGGGTTGGTCCCTGCGCCAATGTTCGAAGTCGTGTAGTTGTAGGCGGCGTAGCCGACAAGGAACACCGTCACGACCAGCGAAATGATGAACGCCTTCACCGGCGAACCGAATCTCGGATTGACATCAGAGATCGTGGACGGGAGGAACCTGTCGAAGGACTGGGCCAGAAGGTATCTGGAGATCACGATGATGCCGTACGCAAGTATGCCTAGGTTCGCAAGAATCCAACCGAGCCCTATGAACGCAGCCAAAGCCGAATTACCTGAAAGACCCATCGCCAGAGTCCAGAAGTTGAACCCGACAGGTATTCCGTAGACGTAGGCCGGCGTGGATAATGCTGCATTGGTGAACGCTTGGCCCGCTGCCCAGTACATGGCTCCAATGCTGCTGATGAGGAAGGCGAAAGCAAGTGCCGCCGAGATTGGAACGTTCCATCTCACGGCACTCTTCCCCTTTATTTCGCCTGCCACAGCCGGAGCCGCGTTCAACCAAGGAAAGACGAAGGCTGCTATCAGTGGGAGCAGGAAGATCGTCGGGCCCCAGGCGAAGCCTGTTGAGCCTCCAACCCCTCCAGTATGGCTCCCAGCCACCATGTTAGCATATGTCGACCCGGGCGCTGTAGAGTTCGTAAAGAGACCGTTGCCGCTCACCCCGTTGATGTAGTTCTGGACTCCTGTAGGGCCGGCGGCGAAATAGGTGACGATGGCGGTAAGCAGGGCAATTATTCCTACTATGGTTAACACCGAAACGAGCCTGTAACCCGCCTTGGGCTTCACGATGTTTATGCCAATCAAGATTGCAAAGATCAGTATGCCAATCAGGAATTGCCATGAGGGCGTGGCAGGAGCGCCAGGGTAGGCGCCAGATGGAGTCGCAAGACCAAGGTAGAAGGCGCTGCCCGAGCTGAAGAAGAGCCCCACCGTCCCTATCGCAAACACTGTCGATAGTGCAATCAGAGCAAGATAGGCGGTCGTCTCCGTCGTGTATCCCACGAAGGAGGCTACGCTGCCCACGAAACCGCCAAGGTTCCTGGATACGAAGACATAGTCGCCTCCGGCGCGTGGATAGCGTCTCGTCAGGACGGTGTAAATCACAATCTGAGGAACTGAAACCACAAACCCAATCAGGCAAAGGTACAACAGGTTCACGCCTGCCAGGTCCTGGCCCGCGAAGAGCATCGGAAGGAGCCCAGATATTCCGATCACCCCGAGCAACGCTCCAATCGACATGTTGCTCAGGTTCAGGGCGATGCTGTCAAAGAAGGAGACGTTCTTGACAAGACCTGTCGCGTCCCTTGCGAAAACTCCGGATGTCCCCGTCCCCGTGGCATTCACTGCCGGTACCGGCTGACCGACTGCTTGCCTCTCCTTCTCGCCCAAGGGTAGCTGCGGAGTCCAACTATGTGAGAATTCGTTATTTAAGGACGCTCACTGGTCTCTGCGGATTTAACTTACCCGAATGCTTTAGGGGCCCCTGGCGCCCAAGCCGTTGTGGGGCTAGACAAGCCAGCAGAGCCAGGCGGCGAAAACATTCTTAGAGTGTGTTCCACCGACAGGCATGTTTGCCTCTAAGATCCCATGGGGCCCTCCCGCCATGCCGCTAGAATCACTCCTGGAAGAAGCAGACCGAATACTCCGCTCTGCCGACGCCAAAGGGATCACTCTCCGTGTTGTAGGAGGGGTCGCCGTGGGAATACGATGCCCCTCGGCAGCCAACCCTCCGCTTTCGAGGCGCTACGTCGACATCGACGTGATCGGCCACAGGAAAGAGTCGGCCAAGATCGGCCAACTCTTCAGAGAGCTCGGGTACAGCCCAAGGGAAAGATTCAACGCGTTCCAGGTCACCAGGCTGGTCTTCAACGACCTGAACAATGCGAGGCGCGTGGATGTTTTCCTGGACGTGTTCGAGATGTGCCACAAATTCAATTTCAAGAATCGGATCGACCTCGAGAAAAGGACCCTTCCAATCGCCGACCTGCTCTCGACGAAGCTCCAGATTGTTGAGATCAACGAGAAGGACATGAAGGACATAATCGCAATGCTGCTGGATCACGAGCTTGCGGGGGGAGACGTCCAGGACGGGATAAATGCCTCTTACATGGCGAAGCTTTGCGCCGAAGACTGGGGAATCTACAAGACGTTTACCACGAACCTTGCGAAGGTTCCTGATTTTGCGAATAGGGTCGGCCTCGACGAAGAGCCAAGGAAGAGGGTCGTCGAACGGGCGGACAGGCTTGCGAAGGCCATTGAAGACGCTCCCAAGAGCGTGGGGTGGAAGATGAGGGCCACGGTCGGAGAGAGGAAGAGGTGGTATGAGCTTCCCGAGGCTGACAAGGAGGTCGTAGACTCGAGCATGGGAGCTGCTAAATGAGCTCGGGCTTCGTCAAGGCGTTGGATACCTTAAATCGAATGTGTAATCCATCGGACGAGGCGAGATAGGTATGGCGAAGGGCCGTGCATCCATCCCAAGGCTGGGACTCTATCTCCAGGATATGCACGTCAGGGAGATGGTCAGGTATTCTCAGGTTGCAGAGGCCCATGGCTTCGACTCCGTCTGGATAGCCGAGTCCAGGCTCGCCAGGGACGCCGTGGTGCCCGTCACCGCCATCGCAACCGACACGAGCAGGATCAAGGTCGGAGCGGGTGTGATCAACACGTGGACCAGGAACGCGGCATTGATTGCGCAGACCTGGGCCACACTCGACGAACTTTCCGCCGGGAGGGTAATCCTGGGCCTCGGGGCCTGGTGGGACCCCCTCGCGAAGAAGGTGGGGATAGACAGGACCAAGCCCCTCTTGTGTATGAAAGAGTACGTCCAGGTGATAAGACGCCTCTTCAAGGCCGAGGAGGTGACTTTCCAGGGAGAGTTCGTGAAGATGGACGGGGTCAAGCTTGACACCCTCCATGGGACGGGCGCCGGGCCAAGGGACGTGCCGATCTATGTGGGGGGGACCGGGTTCCAGATGCTGGAGCTCGCGGGCGAAATCGCCGACGGCGTGCTCTTGAACTACCTGGTCTCTCCGAAGTACAACGAGAAGGCATGGGAGAGCATCAGACGGGGCGCCGAAAAGGCGAACAGGGACCCCAAAGAAATCGACTCCCCTCAGCTCATCGCCTGCTCTATGGATGAGGACGCTGACAAGGCCGTGGAGCTTGCCAAGAGCCATGTCACGATGACGATTGGACAGCAGCCCCACATAGCGAAAGCGAGCGGAGTCAGCGAGGACCTCATCAGGGAGGTTCAGGAGCGCATGGGGGGGTGGCCTGCAAAGCCGGGAGGAATCGAGAAAGCCGCCGAGATCGTCCCCGATGAAGTGGTGAAGCTCATAACTGCCTCGGGCACCCCCGCGGACTGCGAAAGGAAGATCAAGGAATACATGGCTGCAGGGTGCAGCTCCCCGCTCCTACTTCTCTTGAGCCACAACATCGAATACGCAGTAGAGTCCCTGGCGTAGGCTAGTTGTCGACGAAACTCCTGGTGAAGGGCGGCGTCGCAGTCACCATGGATCAGAAGCGTAGGGTCATCCATGACGCAGGGATAGCCATAGAGGACGGCAAGATCATTTCTGTCGGACGCTCGGATGATGTGAAGGGATTCGGCGCCGACGAAGTGATAGACGCGAGGGGGTGCATCGTGATGCCTGGGCTCATCTGCAGCCACACCCACCTCTACGGGATCGCGCTGAGGGGCTCTGGGCTAAACATCAAGCCGCCGTCAGACTTCCTGCAGATCCTGCAGAGGGTCTGGTGGCCGGCCGACGAGGCTCTGACCAACGAAGATGCATACGCGACGGCTCTGGCTGCGGGGGTCGAGTCCCTGTTGAACGGGACCACCTGCTACGCGGACACCTACTCTGCCCCGAACGCCATAGAGGGGTCTCTGGACAGAATCGCGAAGGCTTCGAACGAGGTCGGCATCAGGGGGATAATCTCCTTCGAGGCGACCGAAAGGAGGAGCAAGAAGGAAGGGACCAGGGGTTTGCAGGAGAACCTGAGGTTCATCGCAAGGAAGGACAAGGGGAGGGTGATGGGCATGATCAGCCTGCACGCGTCCTTCACTGTCTCGGACGACCTGATTGCGCGGGGGGCGGAGGCGAGCAGGAAGAACGGGGTCCCCCTGACGATACACGTCTCCGAAGGGCCCAACGACGGATATCACAACATGGAGAGGTATGGGAAGCGGTCGGTAGAGAGGCTTCACGACCAGGGGCTCCTCTCCAGCAGGTCGGTGCTAGCACACTGCGTCCATCTTGACGAGAGGGAAGTCGGGCTCGTCTCCAAGAGCTCCGCCAGCATAGCCCACAACCCGATGAGCAACATGCTGAACGCGGTCGGGGCCGCGCCCCTCCTGGAGATGGTCGACCAGGGCGTGAACGTAGGGCTCGGGAACGACGGGTACGTCTTCGACATGTTCGAGAACATGCGCGCTGCCTACCTCCTCCAGAGGGTAGCCCGGAGAAACCCCAACAGGCCATCCCCCGAGCAGGTCGTCGAGATGTGCACGGTCAATGCGGCCAGGGCCTACGGACTGTCTTCGCTAGGTTCCCTTTCCAAGGGAAAGAGGGCCGACGTCATCGTCGTGCGCCCTTCCTTCCTGGCCACGCCTTACTCGGGGTCCGTCTACGGCTACATTGTGAACGGCGTCAGAGGGCCCGATGTCAGGGACGTCATGGTTGACGGGGAACTGGTCGTGAGGAACAAGAAGGCGACCAGGATCGACGTCGAGAAGTCTGAGGCCAAAGTGCTGAAGACGATGGGAAAGCTCTGGGGAAGACTCGGCTCCTCGCCTCATGACGCGGTCGAGCCGCTGAACCAGGGTCAGGAACGGCGCTAGCTATGAGGCGGTTCTCCGGAGGATGTATCGGCCCCGGCCCCTGCTTCCCACGAAGTTCCCGTCTTCCATCATCACTTCTCCTCGGCTGACCGTCAGGACAGGATAGCCCTCGGTTGTGATGTGGTCGTAGATGCTGTAGTCGATCCTGGTATGCATCGTGTCGGCCGTCATTCTGACCCTCTTGTCAGGGTCTATTACGACGAAGTCGGCGTCCCACCCCGGCTCGATCCTTCCCTTGGACCCGTCGAGACCAAAGTGCCTCGCGGGGCTGCCCGAGGACACCCGGACAAGGTCGAAGATCGAGATCCGCCCCTTTCTCACCCCTTCGGAGTAAAGCAGGGGTATAATCGCCTCGGTGCCGGGGACGCCGTTCGGGATCTTCGTGAAGTCATCCTTGCCCCAGTCCTTCTCGGCGCTGGTGAAGGGGCAGTGGTCGCTCCCGACGGTCTCTATGACCCCTCCGGGCTTCAACCCCTCCCAGAGGGCCGCGCAGTCCTCGGCCTTCTTCAGAGACGGGGACATCACGAAGTTCCTCCCGTCGCTGCGGTCGTAGACCTGGTCTGTGAGGACGAGGTAGTGCGGGCAGGTCTCGGCGAAGACGTCCGCTCCCCGCGAGCGCGCCCTTTCGACCTCCTCCTTCCCTGCCCTGCTCGAGAGGTGCACGATGTACGCCTCCGCGTTCGCCTCCTCTGCCAGGCGGGTCACCCTGGATATCGCCTCGGCTTCCGCCGCGGCGGGCCTGCTCAGCGCGTGGTAGACCGCGCCTGTGTTCCCCGCCGAAACGTTCTCTTGTATCAGGCGCTCGATTGTCGCGTCGCTCTCTGCGTGCACCGCCACGAGCCCTCCGGCTCGGCCCACTTCCTTCATCACGCGCAGGATGTCCGGGTCCTCCAGCATCAGGCCCCTCTTCCTGTATGCAGTGTAGACTTTGAAGCTCGGGACGCCTTTCCGTACCAGCTCGGGTATCTCGTCGAGCTCTCCCAGGCTCTGAGCCTTGAGCATCATGTGGAGCCCGTAGTCGATGACCACCTTTTCCTCCGCCTTCCTCCTGTAGTCGTCGAAGGCTTCCAGCATCGTCTGTTCTGGCTTGGGATCCACGAAGTCGACTATGGTTGTTATACCGCCGCACGAGGCGGCGACGGTGCCCGAGTAGAAGTCGTCGGCCGACGAAGTGCTCATCACAGGGAGCTCCATATGGGTGTGCGCGTCTATCCCCCCAGGGATTACAATCATCCCAGTCGCGTCGTAGGCCCTGGCGCCCGATGCCCGGAGGTTCGGAGAAACCACGCTGATCTTTCCATCTTCTACGCCGATGTCTGACTCGAAGGTCTTTGCGCCGGTTATGATCCTGGCGTTTTTCACCACGAAGTCCAAGGCAAGAGGTCCTAGACCCTGACGCCCGACCTGGAGATAAGCGCGTCCTGGTGCTTCTGGGCCTCGCCCACGATCTTCTCCTCCTCCAGCGTGAGCGCTTTCCCTCCGCTTACAAGGAGCCTTCCGTCCACCAGGACGGTGTCGACGTCGCTCCCCATGGCAGCGTAGACCATGTTCGACACGACGTCCCTGAAAGGAACGAGGTGAGGCTTCTTCAGATCGACGAGCACCAGGTCTGCCTTCTTCCCAGCCTCTATCGAGCCTACCTCCCTTTCCATGCCCATGGCCCTGGCCCCGTTCAGCGTGGCCATCTCGAGGACGGTCGGCGCGGGCATGGCGAGCGGGTCGAGCAACCTGGCCTTCTGGATGACGGCGGCCAGCTTCATCTCCCTTATCATGTCATATGAATTGTTGGAGGGAGCGCCGTCGCACCCCAGCCCCACGTTCGCCCCGGCCTCCAGGAGCTCGGGTACCTTCGCGATCCCCGAGGCGAGCTTCGAGTTCGAGGAAGGGCAGTGGGCGACGTTGGACTTCGACTTCGCCACTTTCCTGATGTCTGGCTCGCTGAGCCACACCATGTGGGCGAAGAGCGACCGGGGTCCCGCCAGGCCCACCTTCTGGATGAACTCGAAGGGCGTGAGCCCGAAGTTATCCTTGGCGTACTTGACGTCCTCCCTCACCTCGCCCAAGTGCATGGTCACCCGCGTACCCTGCTCCCTGGCGAGCTCAGCCACCTCCCGGTAAAGCTCTTGGCTGCATCCTCCCAGGGACCTGGGCGCGACCCAGGCCTTCACCAGCCCGCCCTTGATCCCGTTCCACTTCCTGATCATCGACTTCGCTTCTCTGATGGTAGCTCCCTTCTCCTCCACCAGCCCCGACGGCATTATGCTCCCCTTCCTTCCGTACCCGGGGCTGTCCATGATCGACTTGGCCATGGCTCCCCTCATTCCAGCCCCGGCGACCGAACGGGCTATGCCATCGAACCCGTACCTGGAGACCACGTCTACCCCGACGAAGGAAGTCGTCCCGGTCTTCAGCATCTCGAGCATCGACAGCTCGGCGCTCACCCTCCCGTCCTCCTCGGTGAAACTCGCTTGTAAGGGCCAGACCCTCTTCTTCAGCCAGTCGACCAGCGAGAGGTCGTCGGCGCACCCCCTGAGCAGGCTCTGGGCTAGGTGCATGTGGGTGTCGATCAGGCCGGGCATCACAGCCATCCCCTTGGCCTGGATCTTCAGTTCGGCCCTGCGCGCCGAGCCACTGGGAGGTCCTGCCGTGACCTCGGCGATCCTCCCTTCCTCCACGAGGATCGACCCTCCCTCTATGACCCTCCGGCGAGGGTCTACGGTCACTATAATCGCGCCTTCGATCAGGATAGTACGGGGCTCTTTGGCCAATTCAGCGCATCAGGCTCTTGGGCTGACCACTTGGGTTCCTGCCTTGCCTTCCAGGGCCTCCGTGAGCTTCCCGAGCTCTGCGATGATCGCCCGCTCCCCGCCGCTTTCGACGAACCGTATCGCGGCCAGCACCTTGGGGGCCATGCTACCTTCCTTGAACTGGCCCTGGTCGAGGTAGCTCTGGAGTTTCCCGGTGGACACCTCCCTTATCATCTCCTGGTTGGCCGTACCATAGTTAACATACGCCCCGTCGATGTCTGTCAGGATGATGAAGACGTTCGCCCCGATGAGGGTGGCGAGTCTTTGGCCTCCAAGGTCCTTGTCTATCACCGCCTCGACCCCCTTTGCCTGGGTGCCGTCTTCGATTATCGGAATCCCACCTCCGCCCGTGGAGACGACGACGAACCCGGCATCCACCAAAGTCTTGATGGCGGACCTCTCGGCTATGATCTTGGGGTCAGGTGAAGGGACAACCCTGCGGTATCCGCGTCCGGCGTCCTCCTTGATGGTGATTCCGGGCATCCGCTGGGCGAGCTGGTCTGCTTCTTCTTTGGAGTAGAACGGCCCTATCGGTTTGGTCGGGCGCTCGAACGCCGGGTCGTGCCTGTCTACCACGGTCCTGGTTATTATCGTCACCACGTACTTGTCGATCCCTCTGGACTTGAGCTCGTTCCTGAGGGCCTGCTGTATCATGTAGCCGATGAAGCCCTGCGTCTCGGCTCCGCAGGCGTCCAGGGGGAAAGGAGGCACCATGTTCTTCGCTGCGTCGTGCCTCAGGAGGGTGGCCCCCACCTGGGGCCCGTTTCCATGGGTGAGCACTACCTTGTATCCATGCTCTACGAGGTCGGCTATCTTCTTTGCTGTCTTCTCCACATTGACATATTGGTCTTCGAAGGTCCCTTTCTGGGTCCTTTGGAGGAGCGCGTTTCCGCCGAGTGCTATTACAACTAGTTTCTCTTGCATGGTATCGTGCCTATCAAGCCGAAGAACCGATGCCTCTCAAGTCGATTGTCCCTAATCGATGCCCGCGAAAGGAATTCGTGATTTAAAGGGTTCGCGAGAGGATCGCTCACGCGGCCACATCGGAGACGCATAGTGCGGAGTAGATGCCGGGGGCCTCGCCAGGTTCATTAGGCCACGTTCAACCTTCCCGGCCGTTGAAGCCGAGGAGAAGGACTGTCATCCTGTTCGTGGCGGTTTTCAGCGCGGCCGCCGTCTATCTCCTCTACGAAGGCTTTACTTCGGGGAACTACCTCCTCATCGCGCTGGTGCTGGCGGCGTATGTTTTTGTCCTCATGTTGGAGGCGTTCCTGACCATGACGGCGAGCCAGCCCCCGAAGAAACGGCCCGGACGTGGTGCCGGCAAGTAGTTGCCCGCCGATTTGCACCCCGGTGCAAACCGAACGTCAAACGGTTATCTACGATGCGCTGTTAGACCGGTCATTGACCGAGTTCAGGTACATCAACTGGCCTGAGTACGGCAACCTGGCCGAGGCCCTCGCCGAGAAGGTGCGCTCCGGGGGAAAGAAGTTTGACCTGGTCATCGGAGTTGCCAGGGGAGGGATGCCGGTGGCCATGGTAGTGTCGGACCACCTTGGAGTGAAGGTCGACTTCGTCAATGTGAAATCATACAGTGGTATCACGGAAAGAAGTGCGCCAAGGATACTCTCGACGGTCACAGAAGACATCAAGGGCAAGAAGGTCCTCGTTGTTGACGATCTGATTGACCACGGAGACACGATGCAGACGGTCAAGCACCACCTGAATGAGCAAGGGCCAGAGCTCCTCGAGGCAGCCGTGCTCTTCAAGAAGCCCTGGAGCAGGACCGAACCGGACTACTTTCTGGAGGTGGTCGACAGATGGGTCGTCTTCCCATTCGAGTTGTTCGAGGTGAACAGGCTCAGGGGGGCGAAGGGAAAGGTTCCTGAAATCAAACCCTAGGCCGCCCGCGAGGCTAGTACCCTATCTCAGAACTCGGGCGCAGATGGCGCATCGACTTGACCCGTCCGCACCTCTTGCACTTGTACATGCCCCTTCCCCTGGGGTTGTAGTCCCTGGTGTCCACTATAGCCTCGTGCTCTGTCCGCATCATGCACTTCTCGCACCAACGATATTCTGCCAACTGGTGTGGGCTCCGACGCCGCCTGCGTAAAGACCTTTATCGCGATTTCAGCTCGAACGGCTCGTGGCAGACTACATCCTGGCCGGGTTGGCGCTCGTGCTCGTCGGGGTGGGAATGATGGTGGTCGCGATGTTCTCCGAGGCGAGGAAAGGGGGAACACAAGTAAGGGGAGGAGGAGTTTTGATGGTGGGGCCGATTCCGATTATCTTCGGCTCAGATATGAAATGGGCGAGCGTTGCCATCGTGTTGGCGATCGTGCTGTTGCTCCTGACGTTTGTGCTCAACCTGGTGTAGAGGTTGCAGAGGCTCTTTACGGCGGGCTTGCTTATCTTCCTCGCAGGGTTCGGGTTGTTGCTAGTCGGAGCCGCGAGCCAGGGAGGTTCGTCGGCCGGAGGGGTCGTGTTCATCGGCCCGTTTCCAATCGCCTTCGGGTCCGGTCCTGGCGGACAGAACCTCGCCCTGTTGTCGGTCGTGATCGGGGCGGTAATGGTTGGGATGATGGTGCTCTGGGGCTGGCGGTACTTCGGCAGATGAGCGCATATGGCCGAATCCCCTGATGTCCCGCAAAGCCTCAGTACTCAAGCCCGTCATCGATCATCTCGGCAAAGGGAAGAAAATCGAGGCGATTACCTACATCGGAATCATAATGTAGTCGAAGCACTCGTCTCCGTGATAAACGCGCTCATCAACTCTGGACACTGGTTGGCGGCAGGGGGGCATTGAAAGCGATGAACAGAAGAAGACCGAGTTGCTTCTTTCGTGTCCCGACGCTTAACACTGACAAAATCCTAACCTGTGTCCCGAAGTTCTAACAGAGCCGCTCTAAGAAACAATTAAATAGAAAGACTCCAATATTCCCTGGAGTATGCAAAAATTGCAACCGCTGGTAATGTTCACGCCGCTCGCGAGACAGAAGCTGGGAGAGGTGTTGGAAGAGGAGAAGGCCACTGACTCTTACCTGAAGATCGAAGTCTATCAGGGGGGAGGCTGCGCCTGCAGCGGCGGCTTCCGATATGCGCTGAGCCTGGAGAAGGCACCCATGGAAACCGACGTCGTCGAGGAGGTCGGGGGCCTGAAGGTCATGGCAGCCAAAGGAGATGCCGAAATGCTCAGGGGCTCGAAGATCGACTTCATCGAAAGCCTGCAGAAGACGGGCTTCAAGATAGAGAACCCAAACGTTCGTTCGGATTCCTGCGGCTGCGGGGCCCACTAGTCTGTAGCAGTTCTGTTGGTCTTAGTGCGTTCATTGAGTATATTCCAAGGGACGCGATATTTATGCCCCCACCTTGGACTTGCACTTTACGATAGGGCTTGATTGGCACACTTACGGCCATTTTTGGCGCTAGTTTGGCAGGTCGTGTTAGTTCAGGAATTTGTCGGACTTGCAATCAGGTGACTTCAAGAGGCCAGGGGTACGAATCGGAAGGAGCCCGACCTCTGCACATCCGGATGTTTCCGGCCCAGACCCTTGGCCTCCCTGACAAGGGTTCGGGTCGGCCTGGATTCGAAGCCTTGACACACCACAATGTCGCTAGGTTGTGCGATCTATACTCTAT
>JACWAI010000006.1 GCA_014874415.1 Nitrososphaerales archaeon | reverse complement strand
GCGTGTAGGTCCCGGCGAGGATGTTCTCCTTGAAGCTGAACTTGTGGCACATCACGAACTCGTCCAGGAACAAGTCGACCCTCCTCCTGTTGGCCATGTCGTAGTAGATGAGCCTCTGCCCCATGTTGAGCCCGTTGAAGAGCTCCCTCGGTTTGTAACCGAGCGTTTCCATGATTTTCACTATGCCTCAGGAGTCGTCCCTCTTCCCCATCAGGTCGACGTCCTTGTTCTCTCCGAAGTATCGGGGGTCCATGGAGCTCGGGCAGAGCTTCTTGAAAGCCAGCCCCCCGAGCAACCTGAGCCTCACCCCTTTTCTCTCGGCCGCGTCGATAATCTGGGTGGCCGCCTCGAGGCGTTGGAGGGTACCAAGACTAGGCTCTCCATATGGTTTGGTCGAAGCGCACTTTCAGATCTAAGATGTCCTTAACATCGCGGTGTAGAACAAGGCGAAAACTGCGAACGCCCACGCGGAGGCGTCCTATCGTCCCTGGTTACGTGCTTTGTGTGCCCTGGAAAGGGTCCACCGAGGCTTCTCCCAGAGCTCCTCATAGCCAGCCGCGTTCCTGATCAGTACCATCTGGCCGTCATCGTCGAGCACCTCCGTCGCTGGGAGCTCCGACCTGAGCCGCGAGTATTCCGCGTCCGTGAGCCGCACCCCCTTCCTCCTCCCGATGCTCGCGTGCCAGTCCGCGCTCGTCCCGTCGAGGGAGAAGAGCAGAGAAGTGGGGCCAGCCTGGAAATACAATTTCGCGTATCTGAGTCTCTTCGGAAGCTTGTGCTCGAGGAGGAACTTCAATACTTTCGCTGACGCCTCCCCGGCTTAATAATAAATGCGCCTCCAGCCTTTAAGCCCGACATGGAGGGGCAAAGCAAGGTGGTCGTCTCCTGATCATGGTGGTTCGGTGTCGTCCGAGATAGCGGAAGACCTCTCCCGGCAGACCGTCGACCTCGTCACCAGGTTCGAAGGGCGGGCGAGGTCCTTTTCTGGTCGAAGGGACCTGGCGGGCTTCACGACTACGGTGGACCCGCGGACGGGCGAAAGGACAGCCCAGGGCTTCTTCAGCCGCGGAGAGCACCAGGCGACGGGCATCGACGGGTCCATGGACTTCGACGAGCGCCTCCAGATGATCCTCTTCTACGCCAACGCCACCGCCTACAGCTGCCAGTTCACGGTGGGCGATCATATCAAGTTCGACCTGGAATCCGCCCACAGGGATTCGAAGCTCGGCGCCTCGGCCGCGGTTCCGCTCTGGGCCGAGGACCTGTCCAGCGTGATCAGCAACGAGCCTGAGATCGAGTTAGACCTCGAGCATTCGATGGAGAGGATCCCGAACTCCTTCATGACGTTGGGAGAGCTCTATCTCGCTTACCTGTCCAGCGAGAAGTCAAGGCTCATCTTCCTCGACCGCCCTATGTCCGGGACCTACTCGACCTTGGCAAGGGACGCGAGGAACCTGATCAGGCTAGGGGACAACAAGCTCGGCAGATGGTCCCGTGAGAATCCCGTGTCATTGCTCGACATCTATCTCGCGGTCAACGTCGGCTCGCCCGTAATGGCCCTCCCCACGCGGCCGCGATACCTTCACTTCGC
>JACWAI010000067.1 GCA_014874415.1 Nitrososphaerales archaeon | reverse complement strand
CGGTGAGCAACAGCGACAGCGGTTCCGCACCCGCACATGGGGTCGAGAACGATATCGCCGGGATTGGAGGAGGCGGTAATCAACCGTTCGAGCAAGGCCTCCGGCTTTTGAGTCGGGTACCCGAGTCGTTCCTTGGCCGTGGCGGCGAGCAACGGGATTGAGATGATGTCGTTCATGCGCTTCCCAAACTCCTTGGGATAGGTCTTACCGTAGTATACCGCCCCGTTGGTGCGACGGCGTTTTATCAACGCATACTTGTGCCCGGCCGCATCGACCTTGTTGTAGCGGGACAGCCCGGGGTCGGCGTACGGTTGGAACTGGTCGTTCCAAGTGTAGTTGTCGGACTTCGTGTAGAAGAGCAACGTATCGTGCGACTGCTGCCAGTTGTGTTGGCGCTCCGTCCCTCGGAAGCCCTTATCCCAGATCACCTCGCATCGCAATTCGTGCGAAAAAATCCTATCGAGAAGGATACGTAGGTGCGCGTTCGCGTGCCAATCGCAATGTAAGTACAGGGAGCCCGTGGGCTTCAGGACCCGGTGGCATTCCCGAACGGTGGATTCCATCCATGAGATGTAGTTCTCGATCCCCCCTTGCCACCGGTCCTCGAACGCCCGAAGCTCGTACCCGTCTCCCCACAGGACCTCGTAGTTCCGGTTGGAGAAGAACGGTGGATCCATGTAGATCAGGTCCACCGACTCGTCCGGGAACTCCAGCGTATCTCCCAAGACCTTCGCCGCTTGTCCGCAGTAGATCGCGTTCGTTTTCATCTTCTCTCTCGTTCAGACCTGGGCCTCTTGTCCCAGGGTCCGAACCAGGAAATCCGCATCCTCTTCGGTGCGGGCCATCTTCGCAATACGGATCGCGTCCCTGAGGTCCCGGGACTTGCGGGAGACCCCCTCGGCCACCAGTTCCGCTATGCGGGCGGCAACCCCGTTCTTCACCAGGTAGCTCGTGGCAATGGCGACGAACTCCTCCGGGCTGTAGTCGCGGATGGGGATCTTGAGGAAGCGGCTCCGTAGTTCGGGTCGGAGGTGCCGGATGTCGTTCGCCGCCGCGAACACCCGCATGTCGATGGCCTCCGAGTAGGATTCGTTGTAGTTCATGGCGGAGACGATCCCATCCATCAGTTCCAGGAGGATCGTGTCCTGCTCGGGGCTCATCTTGTCGAGCTCGTCCAGGATGAGGTATCGGGGGCGGTCTTGGGTGACCACACGCCGGAGGCCGGACTTGGTCACCGTATCGGCATGACGGAAGAGGGCCCCCGGGAGCTTCCCTATCGCCTCCATGAAAAGAGTTTTTCCAGTACCCGGTTTTCCGTGGATTAGCACATGGGTCGGAGAGGGGGTTCCAAGCGCGAGGAACAGTTGCCGCTTCACGTCGGCATACCCGATCACCGCGTCGAACAAGGTGGCCGGTACCCCCACGGGGAGTGGGGGAAGTTGGGAGGTTCCGATATGGCCCCGTTCTCGGCGGATAACGGCCTGCTCGTTGAAGAACCGGCTCACGGCTTCCATCGCCTCCAACGGGTTAGTAACCGAGTACCAAGCCCCCGGGGTATCCAGCCGGTCGATCAGGCCGTCTAGGACCAGTTGGGTGAGGGCCTTGGGCATCACCCTTACATGCTGCCACCGGAAGCCCTCATGCCCTTGGGCCTGGTATTCGAGCGCCCGGCGGATGGTCTCGGCCGCGGACGGCCGGGCATACAGGTATTGGAGGATGGTCCGGGTGACCTCAGGGTCGGCCCCATGCTTCCTTACGTCGGGCATGGCTTGGCTCCAACCGGCAACCATCCGAAGCATCGTGGGCACTTGGAGGGGGAAGGCACTCGCGCCTTCCACCGGTGCTTGCAATTCGGGCATGCCCATATCACGGGGGGCCCTTTACGGGTGGGGCGATCCTCCCGCTGCCGGCACCTAGGGCAGGTGAGGACCCCGGGGCCGGTAGGACGGGGCCGGGTGGTCCAGGAGTACGAGCATCGCGTGCAAAGGGCTTCTTTTCCGTCGCGGCTGACGCCGGGGGATCCCGTGCTCTGGTGCTCCGCGTTCATGGCCTCTCGCTTTAATCCATCATGGGGTATCATAGCGGAGGTAATAAGGTTTCTTATCTGGGAAGCCGGACCGCTGGGTGCGCGGATCGGAGCCTCGGGCCGGAGCCTATCCGGTCCTCCTACGGAGGGGGGGCAATGTACATAAATAACAAAACGGAACTACTTTCACCTCGAGAAAAACGGCCGATGGGAGTACCATCGAAAGCACGCAGAAAATAAACCGAACTACCGTTCCCATGCCTGCTTGGGTAGATTTCCTAGGACCAGGATTCGCCTGCCGTGGTCATGCGTAACCGCTTCCCGCCATGGTACCTTGGCATCGGACATACGGGAAAGAAGGTCCTTGCGACTACGGGCATAGGTTGCGCCGTAATACTTCGCCTTCCCCTTGAGCGTGGATCCCGACAGGTTTTCCTCCCCCAACAACAGGGCCCGTTGATACGAGCTCGCCGCCAGTGTTAGCGCCTCCTCTTGCACCTTGGGATCCACCACCAGTACCCATACGTCAGGAGCCGGGGGCCGCTTCCCAGCCAGTACCGATAATACGTTGTGCACCTCTGATCCGTCCGGTTCCGTGCCGTCAGGGAGCATGCCGGGAGATAGCACCAGCCCTTGATAAAGCTATCCTATCGATAATGCGATGTTAACTCATAT
>JACWAI010000066.1 GCA_014874415.1 Nitrososphaerales archaeon | reverse complement strand
TCCACGATGTACGTCCCGATGGACCAGCTGATCGCGGCCGTGAAGTCGGCCCTCGGGTGATTTTAACTGAGCAAGCAGGTCGAGGTCTCGGTAATCTCCAAGGAGGGGTGCCTCCCCTGCCTGCGGATAAAGCGAATCGTAGGGGAGCTGAAGGCTGAACTCCCAGAGATTCAGGTGAGGGAAGTGGACTTCGCCTCTGAAGAGGGCGTGGCCCTCTCCATCAAGAACACAATCCTGTACCCTCCGGCGGTCTTCATCAACGGCTCTCTGTTCGCGAAGGGAAAGATCATGGAGGAGCCGCTGAAGGAGGCGGTGAGGAAGGCGGCGGGAGGCAGCTGAGATGTCCGGCGAGGCTTTTCTGCTCGCTTCTGTAATCGTCTCCTTCCTCGCGGGAATCGTAGCCCTCGCGATGCCCTGTTGCTTCAGCGTCCTCCTGCCGTCCTACCTGGCATCCGCTTTCAAGAAGCGGACTGCGATGATCAGGATGACGCTTGTCTTCGCCCTGGGCGTGGCCGCGATCCTTCTTCCGATAGCCCTGGGAGTCTTCGCTCTCTCGAGCTTCATCAGCCTGAATCACTCGCTTCTCTTTGTTGTCGGGGGTTTCTTCATGCTCTTCCTGGGAGCCGCGTCTCTCTTCGGAATCCAGTTGATTCCGATGTTCAACCCCAACGTCAATCTTGAGAAGACCGGAGTGCCAACAGTCTTCACACTGGGGGTCTTCTCAGGAGTCGCGAGCTCCTGCTGCGCCCCCGTGCTTGCGGGCATCCTCGTCCTTACGGCCCTCACGTCTTCACTCTTCGGGGCGACGCTCGTGGGCGTGGCTTATGTCGTCGGGATGGTCTTCCCGCTCTTCGTTGCCGCCTCGCTGATGGACAGGAGCGATACCGTCCAACGGCTTCTGCAGGGGAGGATGATCAACACAGGGTTGGGAACTATCCACTCCTCAAAGCTGCTAGCCGCGGCCATCTTCCTGTCCATGGGGGTCGTGACCATCGTCCTCGGCCTGCTGAACAGGATGTTTCCCACCCCTGGCTCCGACTTCTTCAACATCTACGAGGCAGCCATTCAGAATGCAGTCGAAGGGCTCGTTTCCTCGCCCGCCTTTCTTGCAGGCGTCTTGGGCGTTGTCCTGATAGGCGCCGGACTCCATCTGAGAAGGCATTCGATAAAGCTCAAGGCTGGATTCCGTTGACAAAACGGCTACCGTTTTATGGCATCGGGATCCATTCGTTCCTCCCCTTCTTTTCGGGGGCTGCCATGGCATTCAGCTCCGTCTCCGTCGTGGGCAACTCGCTTCTTCTCATGGAATTCAAGCCCAGGTGAGTCACCCGCGGGACCGTTCCGCACCCTTTATCTCCGCCATGGTGGGACCGCGCCTCCGAGTGAGGCGTTTGGTCGGTCCCGGTTTCGAGAAATATGTCGGGGACCACCTGAATGACTTCGCGAAGGATGTAATCCGCCTCGCATCGCAGCCGAGCGTCTCAGCCCGGAAAGAAGGGATCGAAGAGTGCGCCGCGCTCGTCGAGAAGATGCTGGAGGAGACCGGGGCGAACACCAGGGTCCTCAAGGTGGAAGGCGCCGCACCCTTGGTCTACGGAGAGATTAAGTCGAAGAGGTCGAGCAAGACAGTCATGTTCTACAACCATTATGACGTACAGCCAGAAGAGCCTTTGGAGCTCTGGAAGTCACCGCCCTTCAAGCCCGAGATACGGGACAACGTGATCTACGGGAGGGGTGTCTCGGACGACAAAGGGGAGCTCGTCTCCAGGCTGAAGGTCGTGGAGTCTTTCCTCAAGGTGGACGGAGACCTGCCGTGCAACGTGAAGTTCTTCTTCGAGGGGGAGGAGGAGACGGGGAGCGTCCACCTCCACGAATACGTCTCGAAGTACACCGACCTCTTCAAGGCAGACGCCGTCATCTGGGAGTACGGCACCGTCGACACCAAAGGGACGCCCATGGTGACCCTGGGCGTGAAGGGGATGATCTATCTCGAGTTGGTGCTGAAGGGCCTCTCCCAGGACGCACACAGCAGCTACGCGGCCGCCCTCCCGAGCGCACCCTGGAGGATGGTCAGGCTTCTCAACATGTTGAAGGACGAGAACGAGATGATACGCGTCCCAGGCTGGTACGACGGGGTGACGACCCTTGCCGAGGACGAGCTGGAAGTCCTCCAGAACATGCCCTTCGACGGAGCCGAATTCAAGAAGACATACGGTGCGGACGGCTTCCTGGGCGGCATGGGGGACGCCCAGGCGAAGAAGGCCCTGGTCCAGAGGCCCACCTGCAACATCGCAGGCATATGGGCGGGGTACCAAGGACCGGGCTCGAAGACCGTGCTCCCCAAGGAAATCCACGTCAAGATGGACCTTCGGCTCGTGCCGGAGCAGGACCCACAGGACCTGTGGAACAAGCTGAGAAAGTACCTGGACGACAACAGGTTCGCCGACGTGGAGATGCAGCTGATCAGCATGGAGCCGGCGGCCAGGACATCCTACAAGGACCCCTTCGCCCAGGCGGCTGTCGGCGCGGCGGAGAAGGTCTATGGGGTTAAGCCCATAGTCGAGCTGGGCTCCCCGGGGACGGGGCCGCTCTATCTCTTTACGAGGACGTACAAGATGCCGTCCGTTGACATAGGCGTTTCATCCCTCGACGGGGGCATACACGCGCCCAACGAGAACCTGAAGCTCGAAAACCTTCGGAAGGGGATGATCTGGATAGCCGAGACGATCGAACGGTTCTGCGCTACTTAGTTTACCACTTGTTCCTGTCGCCCTCGAGCAGGCCAAGGCCCAGATGGACCTGGTCGATGTGCTTCGAGAGCTCTTCCCCACTCTTCAAAACAGCCTCGCAGTAGGGGCAGGTGAACTCGTGGGGGGATGCCAACTCGGGGAGCGCCACGTTTCTGCGGACGTCCCCTGACACGACTGCCTTCTGCGTGACCATCCCGACGAGCTTCCCGTTTCGAGTCACGCCCAGCCGCCTGACTCCCATCTTCGACATCATCGCGATGGCGTCCGCGACCTTCGACCCCTCCTCGACCGTGGCGACGGGGGAGCTCATGATCTCGCTGACCTTGACTGACGACGGGTCAGCCCCGACTGCGACGACCTTGTAGAGGATGTCTCTCTCCGTCACGATTCCGACAGGCGATGAGTCGCTGACAACGATGGCCTCCGTGGAACCAGACTTCTGCATGTCCTTCGCGGCCTGGGCGACCGAGTCAGTCTTCGACACCTGGGCGTAGGATGACGACGTGTAGACGGAGACTGGTTCGTTCATCGATTCCCGGATGTCCACAATCAAACCGCGCGTCCGCCTCTACTTATGTCCTCGTGCCTACGCTCATAAACGGCTACTCTGGAGGCCGGTGCCATGAAAGCTGCAGTTCTCGGATCGGGTCTGATGGGCTCGGTCATAGGATGGGACCTGGCGAGGTCGAAAGACGTGGACGAAGTCGTGGTGGCTGACATCGACGCCGCGAGGCTAGAAGCGCTACGAAAGCGCGCCCCAGGGAAGAAACTTTCAGTTGAGGTCATGGACATCAAGGACAGAAAGCGGGCGGTCTCTTTTCTCAAGAGGTTCGACGTCGCCGCGTCGGCGCTGCCCCACGGGATAGTGCACCTATCCGACCTGGCCGCCGTGGAGGCCGGGGCCAAGATGGTGAACATCGCCTTCGAGGACGAGCAGATGGGCCTGGACGGGGAAGCGAGGAAGTCAGGAGCCACGCTGATCCCTGGCTGCGGGGTAGCCCCGGGGCTTGGAGGGATACTACTCACTCATGCGTTTGAGGAACTCGGAGGAGGGGACGAAGGGCACATCCTGGTAGGCGGGCTCCCGCAGGTCCCGCGTCCTCCGTTCAGCTACAAGCTCGTCTTCTCGATCGTGGGCCTGCTGAGGGAGTACATCGAAGAGGCAAGGGTAGTCAGAGACGGGAAGATGATCAAGGTGATGCCGTTCGCATCGGTGGAGACGTACGACTTCCCTCCGCCCATAGGACGACTGGAGGGGTTTCCGACTGATGGATTGGCAAGCCTTGTCTACACGATGAAGGGGATGAAGGTCCTGGATGAGATAACCCTGCGGTGGCCCGGCCACGCCGAGAAGATGAACGTCCTCATGGAATCAGGCTTCTTCTCTCGCGAAAAGGTCAGGGTAGGGGGAGAGGACGTGGTCCCCCTGGAGGTGTCATGGGCTGTGCTCGGCAAGAAACTTGCCGAGGGGGACCCGAAGGACATGACTGTCATGCGAGTGATCGCCAAGGACAAGAAAGAGAGCATCGTCTATGACATGGTCGACAGGTACGACGAAGGGAGCAGGGTCACTTCTATGGGGAAGACGACTGGCTACACGGCCTCGATCGTGACGCAGCTGCTCGGTGGTGGGAAAATATCGGGCAAAGGGGTAATCCCTCCCGAGAAGGCGGTGAGGAGCGAGATGGTCGAGGAGCTGATCGGGGAACTCGGCCGGAGAGGGGTCGAAGTGGCACGGAGTTCCTGATTGAATCAGCTCAGGGTTTGACCGTCCGCTTCAGGACATAGTCGAAGTACTTCTGAACCGTCCCGTCCTCTGAAGTCCACTCCGCCCTAAGCCTAGTCTTCTTCTCGACGCGCCTCAGGGCCGACAGGAATGAGCGGTTCAGCTCCTTGGCGCTCCCTCCCTCCATCGGCCCCTGACCACAAAGCAAGTCGTGCCTTCGTCTTCTACGGAGCCTCCAGAGGCGAGCTCGTGAAGGACTGGGCCGACGGCACGAGGACTGTCGGTATCGATTCTCGCGACTAGTGTAAAGCGCAAATGAATGAGGAGACCTCGTTCATCTCCTGACTCTTTCGGAAGACTCGCTGAGCTGCAGAGAGATGTGCTTCGTCTGAAGGAACTCCATCAGCCCCTCCATGCCTGTCTCTCGGCCCAGGCCGCTCTGCTTGTACCCGCCGAACGGCACCTCCGGGCCGGGGTTGAGGTGCCTGTTGACCCATAGAGTGCCCGTCCTTATCCCCTGAGAGACTTTCATGATCCTCACCAGGTTCCGCGACCAGACGTCACCCGCGAGGCCGAACTTCGTGTCGTTGGCGATCGAGATGGCGTCGTCTTCGTCCCCGAATGGGAGGACGCAGAGCACGGGGCCGAATATCTCCTCCTGGAATATCCTCATGTCCCCTTCGACCCCTTCGAAGACGGTGGGCTGGACGAAGAACCCTTTGGCGTGATCTCCGTCTACCAGCCTCTTGCCGCCGAGGGTGACCCGCGCGCCGTCCTCCTCCCCGGACCGGATGTATCCCATGACCCTGTCGAGCTGAGACTCCGAAACGACAGGGCCCATCTCGGTCGCCGGGTCGAGGCCGTTCCCCACCCTGATCTTCGATGCGGACTCCCTGAACTGCTTCATGAACGAGTCGTAGATCGTTTCTTGTACTAGGAGCCGGGATCCGGCGTTGCAGGACTGTCCTGCGCTCCTGAAAATAGACCAGACAGCACCTGGAAGCGCGGCCTCCATGTTCGCGTCGTCGAAGACGATGTCAGCAGACTTGCCCCCGCACTCCAGGTTCACCTTCTTCAGACTGGACGAGGCCACCTCCATTATCCTGCGCCCGGTCTCGGTGGACCCGGTGAACGAGATCTTGTCTACGCCTGGACTCTTGACAAGCTCAGAGCCGACCGATTCCCCCGGCCCTGTGACTGCGTTGATGACCCCCGGTGGAACCCCCTCTATCGCGCCTATGCGCTTCATGAACTCCATGGTGATCCCCGAAGTGTACCCAGCAGGCTTGATCACGACCGTGCACCCAGATGCCAGGGCAGGGCCGAGCTTCCATGACAGCAGTGAGATTGGAGAGTTCCAGGGGACTATCAGCCCGCACACGCCAACAGGCTCGTGCACAACGAGGCTAACGTCGGTGCCGCTGTAGCGGGGGACCCTCCCTACTATGTGCCTGGCCGCTGAGGCATAATACTCGAGCACGTTCGCAGCGTTCAGGAGCTCCCCCTTCGAGTCGGCCAGCGGCTTACCTGTCTCAAGGGTCAGCAGCAAAGATAGGCCGTCAAGGTCCTTGCGGATTACTTCGGAGATTTCTCGGAGAACCCTCGCGCGCTCGGCCGGACGTTTCGACGGCCAAACCCCGGAGTCGAAGGCCTTCCTTGCTTCCTCGACGGCGTGTTTCACGTCGTCTGGGGTCGACCTAGCAGCCTTGGACACAGGCTCCCCGGTGGCAGGGTTCTTGCTCTCCATCGTCCCTCCGGATGTCCCGACCCATTCGCCGCCGATGTAATTGGAATACTCCTTGACTTCGAACTTCGCCTGCAAGATGCAAGCTTTGGGGGCCCGACTCGATATAAAGTCGGTGCCGTCGACCCCCCATTGGCGGTTGCGGAGGCTGCTCTGCAGGAGGACCAATGCCTACGCTTGCTTCTTTGAACAAGAGGACGCGCAAGAAACGAGAACGATGCGTTCTAACGGATAATCAAACCAAGCGTCAGTAATCGATTCTTCCTCTCGGACCTATTTCCAATACGACCATCATGGCTTCCTTCTTGTGGAACTCGTAAATCACTCTCCAGTCCCCTGCCCTGATCCTGAATACTCCCTCGTATCCTTTGAGTTTCTTCACGTCGAAGAGCTTGACCGGTGCGAACGATTCCTGCAGCGCATCCAGAGCCTCGATGCACTTCTTTCTGATGTGCTCTGGTGCCTTTTCCAGCCCCTTACGCGCCCGCTTTGTCAGGACTACCCGATACAACTACCTTTCAGCGACTCGCTTCCTGACCTCGCTCCAGTCCTCCGTCTCGCCTCGGGCGTACTCCTTCCTTCCTCTGGCTACGGCTTTCTTGTCCGCTTCGCTGGAAGGGACTTCGGGTACCAGCATTTCCTTGATCTCCTCTACGTCCCTTCGAAGCCCTTTCACTTCTCTGTAGAGCTCGGTGAGCTTGGAAGCCATCTGCAACGTTCGTTTTGTCCCTGCGAGTATTAAGGTCTTCATGCGAACTTGGCCTTCCTACCCCAGCTCCGGAGCGAACAGTCTATTGTAGTCCGAACTGCGGACGAGTGCCAAGAGTTAGAAGACCGGCATCGAGTACTCTGAGTTGTCTGCTACCCCGTTAGCCGCAGAGGCCGTAGAGGAGCCGTAACCTGGTCCCGGAGACGATGACCGTCACCACAACCATCGACGCCACCTATGTCATCTTCTTCGGCGGTTTCTAGTGAAGAGAGTGACCAACTGCAAAAAGCATCAAGCCCGGCCCAAGTCCGCTTGTCCCTTCTGCCTTGACAGACTCCGTACGTCACATCAGCCGCGTCATTTGGCCCGCAGTTTCTACTGCCAGTGGCATCACTACGATTCGCCTGATGAGAATGTCAGAAAAGCGGCCCGTCGGACCTAAGAGTCAAGAGGAGTGAAGACAGAGCATGACGCTGACGTCGGAGGAGTTACGAACATCTTGGGTCTGGAAGCACAAGAGGCTGGCACTCTTGGTCTGCCTGCTCATCTGGGTCGTCAGCGGGTTCGTAGGCTACTCGCTTCCCTCTTTGCTTTTTGTCCCTTTGGCGTTCGTCAACATGGTTCCCATCTTCCTTCTCCTGCGTTTGGCGCAGCTGTATCACGCCCCGAAAAACTGGAAGGAACAAACGAAGGACTGAGACGGGTACCTGATTGGGCCGCTAAGCGCGATTCAACTCTATGAACCCCATGACCGTTGAAAAGGAAGCGGATCGCATCCAAGGGCATGATGCGAAGCCAAGACTCCACCCTGTTCGTAGGGGTGGACCTGCACGAAAGGGAATCCCAGCTTGCGGTCTTTAGCCAAGAGGGCTCCCTCCTGATGGAGAAGAGGATTCCCACCGGCGACCTGGAATCCTTTGTACAGTCTCTCCCCGGAGAGAAGAGGGTAGCCATCGAGTCCGTGGGGTTCGTCTACCCAATCTATGACAGGCTCTCCAG
>JACWAI010000065.1 GCA_014874415.1 Nitrososphaerales archaeon | reverse complement strand
GGTCGACGCGGCCGTACACACCCGGCAACGTATCACCCGACGTACCCAGGTCCGACTAGTAGGGGGAGGGGGTACGGATATGCGGGTCGGCCTAGAGGCCCTTACGGTCCACGGGAGGACCCCGGATGTAGTAGTCGTAATCACCGACGGCTATACCCCCTGGCCGGAGAAGCCCCCGGCCCGGGTCCTAACGGTGGTATGCCTAGTTGGCGGGGGCCCGACCCCTCCCAAATGGGCCCGGACGGTGAAGGTCGAATGAAGGCGGGTAGTGGGGGGAATTAGGTAAAATGCTGGCGCAATATTCCGTACTACCTAGTTCGGTAATACACCAAACGTCCACATCTGCAATTACCCGACTACCCGCTCCGACTATAATCCCCTGCACGTGGCGCCAGCTATCCAACTACCCCGTATCCGGCCCAGCGGAGCCGTGCGGTGCAAACCCGCCGACGGGGTTTCGGGCCTAGGCCCGGGAGAAAGAGAAAATGGCGACGGCGAGGAAAACGGCAATGCCCAGCGACGAATACCCCGACCCTAAGGAGCTCATCCATGGGGCGATTGGGACCCATCCGACGGATTACTCATGGGGGGACCATATCGACGAATGGGTACCCTTTGAGGCCGTACGGTGCGACGGATGCCAACGGATCAACACGGACGGATCGGAGTACTGCCCTGCGTGTAAGGCACTCGGGAAGACGGTAGACCTACCCACGGCAGAAGGGCCCATGATGGACTATTACTATGGGCTCCCCGGGTTCGGTACCGACCCTGAAACGGCAAGCCGGACAATAGCGGATCTGCCGCTATGCTTGGTCCATTTCCCGGAGCTCGACACTTGGGGACTTGCCTTGACGGGTGGGGGGATGGATCTGTCCTGGGAGATCGCGGAAGCCTACCTACGCCTAGGGTACGTCCCCCCCTTCCACCTTTCCGACCTGCCGGCCATGGCCGGGCGGGGGAGCAGTGACCGGGACCGTTGGATCATCGCCGGGTGCCTGGAAGCCGCACGGTACCTGAGCCTTAGAGCTGAGCAAGTACGGGCGCACTTGGAGGGCCTAGTCCCCCTGGGGACCTTCCCAGCGTCGCCCAGCTAAACCCCTTCCCGCCTTACGTCCGTCCAAGCGGAGAAGTCGGAGCATTCCCGACGGTAAGGCATGGGCCCAAGGGCCCGAGAGAGAGAGAAATGCCGAACGACAAGAGCGACAAGAGCGAGACCACGACGGAACGCATGGGGGACGCCCTATCGGCTTTCGTCCGTGCCACCCAAGAGGTACGACGGGCGGGCCGGGCTAGGACCGTCCAAGCCCTCAAAGAGGGCATGAAGACGGGGCGAAAGGTCCTCGATGCCCTAGAGGAGCTTTGACGGTGGCCGGAGGACCGACGCTAATCTCCCACCGGCTCGACCTGGGAAGAGCGTGGATTGAGGACGCGCTCGCGAACGTGGACGGGCCGACCCTCCAGGAGGGGACCACCGCTCGGCTCCAAGCGGAGATTGTCCTGGGGGCGCTATCGCAGCTCCGGCGGACGTTGGTACAGGAGGGCCGGTCCGCGAAACGGTAGGCAAGGGAGCCCCCCCGGGCCACCCGGGATAGCTGGGGATCGGGACCGGCGGCTCCATCACTTCCGGTCTTGGTCCCTGGCCCCGAACGGTGGCCCGGGGGTGAGGTAGTCGGGTTTAGAGAAAATTAGGTTGGTTCTGAAAACCTAACTGTTTGTTTCCTTCTAGTACGGTAATCCACACCTCATACTGCGTCAATCACCTAACTATCACTACAATATGAGATGAGTTGACATTTGATAGGGTAGCTTTATCAGGGGTGGGTGCTATCTCTCGGCATGCTCCCCGACGGCACGGGACCGGACGGACCAGAGGTCCACAACGTATTATCGGTCTTAGCGGGGAAGCGGCCGCTGGCTCCGGAGGGATGGGTCATAGTCGCGGATCCCAAGGCCCAAGAGGAGGCGCTAACGCTGGCGGCCAGCTCGTACCAACGGGCCTTGTTGATGGGGGGCGAAAACCTGTCGGGATCCACGCTCAAGGGGAAGGCCAAGAAGTACGGCGCAACCTATGCCCATAGCCGGAAAGACCTCCTTTCCCGTATGTCCGATGCCAAGGTCCCATGGCGGGAGGCCGTCACCTATGCCAGCGGGCGACGGATCCTGATCCTAGGAAACCTCCCCAAGCAGGCATGGGAAAGGTAGTTCGGTTTATTCGCACTGGCTTTCGATGTTACACCCCCCAAGCCGTTTTTCTCGAGGTAAAGGTAGTTCCGTTTTTCTTTATTAACGATTATTGGGCGCCCCCCCGTAGGAGGACCTCCTAGGCTCCGGTCCGAGCATCCTACGGTCCCGCTTCCCAGATAAGAAACCTTATTACCTCATTATGATACCCCATGATGGATTAAAGCGAGAGGCCATGAACGTTGAGCACCAGAGCCCGGGATCCCCCGGCGTCAGCCGCGATGGAAAGGAAGCCCTCTGTAACCGTTGCGCGTACTCTTGGACCACCCGTCCCCGTCCTACCGGCCCCGGGGTCCTCACCTGCCCCAGGTGCCGGCAACGAGAGGACCGTCCCGCCCGTAAAGGGCCCGCCGTGATATGGGAATGCCCGAATTGCCAGCACCGGTGGAAGGCCAGAGTGCCTTTCCCCTCCAAGTGCCCAAGATGCTTCGTATGGTTGCCGGTTGGAGCTAAGCCATGCCCGACGTAACGAAGCATGGGGCCGACCCCGAGGTCACTAGGACCATCCTCCAATACCTGTATGCCCGGCCGTCCGCGGCCGAGACCATCCGTCGGGCGCTCGAATACCAGGCCCAAGGGCATGAGGGCTTCCGGTGGCAGCATGTGAGGGTGATGCCCAAAGCCCTCACCCAACTAGTCCTGGACGGCCTGATTGACCGGCTGGATACCCCTGGGGCTTGGTACTCGGTCACTAACCCGTTGGAGGCGATGGAAGCCGTGAGCCGGTTCTTCAACGAGCAGGCCGATATCCGCCGGGAACGGGGCCATATCGGAAGCTCCCAACTGCCTCCCCTCCCCGTGGGGGTACCGGCCACCCTCTTCGACTCGGTACTTGGGTATGCTGACGTGAAGCGGCAATTGTTCCTCGCACTGGGAACCCCCACGCCGACCCATGTCCTGATTCACGGGAAACCGGGAACTGGAAAAACTCTTTTTATGGAGGCGATAGGGAAGCTCCCCGGGGCCCTCTTCCGCCATGCCGATACGGTGACCAAGTCCGGCCTCCGGCGTGTGGTCACCCAAGACCGCCCCCGATACCTGATCCTGGACGAGCTCGACAAGATGAGCCTCGAGCAGGACACGATCCTCTTGGAACTGATGGACGGGATTGTCTCCGCCATGAACTACAACGAATCTTATTCGGAGGCCATTGACATGCGGGTATTCGCGGCGGCGAACGACATTCGGCACCTCCGGCCCGAACTGCGGAGCCGCTTCCTGAAGATCCCCATCCGCGACTACAGCCCGGAGGAGTTCATCGCCATTGCCACGAGCTACCTGGTGAAGAACGGGGTCGACGCCCGCATAGCGGAACTGGTGGCCGAGGGGGTCTCCCACAAGTCCCGGGACCTCAGGGACGCGATCCGGATCGCGAAGATGGCCCGCACCGAAGAGGATGCGGATTTCTTGGTTCGGACCTTGGGACAAGAGGCTCAGGTCTGAACGAGAGAAAATGAAGACGAACGCAATCTATTGCGGGCAAGCGGCGAAGGTCTTGGGAGATACGCTGGAGTTCCCGGACGAGTCGGTGGACCTGATCTACATGGACCCCCCGTTCTTCTCCAACCGGAACTACGAGGTCCTGTGGGGAGACGGGTACGAGCTTCGGGCCTTCGAGGACCGGTGGCAAGGGGGGATTGAGAACTACATTTCATGGATGGAATCCACCGTTCGGGAATGCCACCGGGTCCTGAAGCCCACGGGCTCCCTGTACTTACATTGCGATTGGCACGCGAACGCACATCTTAGGCTTCTTCTGGACCGCGTCTTCGGGGAGTCTCAATTCGTCAACGAGATTGCTTGGTGCTACGACACGGCCGGGCGCTCCCAAAGTTACTTCAACCGAAAGCACGACACGATATTCCTCTATGGAAAGTCCAAGGGCTACTACTTCAACCTGCCCAGAACGTCCTTCGTGGACGAAGGTTCGTTCAGCCATGAGGACCCCGACGGGAGGCGCTATCGTATTCGGACCAATTCCAATAACGGAAAGACCTACAAGTACTACATGGACGAAGGAAGAGGAATGAACGATTGGTGGGCAGATTGCTCGGCTCTCCCTCAGAATGACCGGGAGCGGTTGGGATACCCCACGCAGAAGCCAGAATCCCTTCTCGAACGGATCCTGAACGCATCCTCGAAGCATGGCGATATCGTCCTCGACCCCATGTGCGGCTGTGGGACGGCCATTGCCGTGGCCCATCGCCTTGGACGGAACTGGGTGGGGGTCGACGTTTCCCCTACCGCTTGCCAACTCATGGTCAAACGGATGCGGGGCCTCGGCGTCCCTATCGCGGACACCGATATCCTCGGTCTGCCCAAGACCGAGGAGGAGATTCGTGCCATGCCCCCCTTTGAGTTCCAGAACTGGGTCGTCCGGAAGCTCATGGGGCGGGTCTCCGCCCGCAAGAGCGGGGACATGGGGATTGACGGGTGGCTGTTCGACGGGACGCCCATACAGGTCAAGCAGTCAGAGACCATCGGGCGGAACGTGGTGGACAATTTCGAGACCGCCCTGCGACGGGCGAAGAGGACTAAAGGGTTGGTGGTGGCCTTCTCCTTTGGCAAAGGCGCCCGGGAAGAGGTCGCACGGGTCCGGCATGTGGATGGGATGGAGATCACCCTTCGCACGGTCAAGGAGATCATGGAGGAAGCGTGAGTCGCATGATGGGCGTACCGGCAACGGAGGCCGCTCGCCGTTCCAAGTGGTACGCCGTGTTTCGGAGTGACCCGTCCTTGGTCCCCCTCATCTGTTCCCTGCTCGATACGGAAGAGAAACTGAGGCGCCCCTTCCACCCCTCCGAAACCCATCTCCCTCACCTCATCTGTACCCGCATGGCGAAGAAGGGCTTCCTTATCGAGGATGGGGAGGGTCTCTTCCGGTTCGGGGACCCGACCGCCATCGCTTGGGCGGTGGCCAAGCATGAGTACGTCCGGATCAGGGTGAAGGCATGGGCGGTAAGGCAACGTTAACGTGGCGGGGCTACCTCCTCGCCATGCTACAAGAGGACCTTCAGGACCCTGACATAGATCCCAAGGCTAGGGAGGTGTTCGAGGACGCCATTCGGGGACTTAGTTCGGAGAGCTCCACCTCGATTCCCGAACTATCCATCGCCGTCCCTACTTCCGACCTCCCCCCTCATCTCGAGTTCCTCGCAGGGTACCCGGCCGAACTACGGGAACGGACCCTCCAAAGGTTGAAAGCGGACGGGATACTCCCTTGACCATGGTCTACGCCACCCCTGAAGCCATCTGCGACATCCTAGGAGCGAAGGACGGAAAGGAACGGAAGAACTGCGTGAAACCCCTCCGTGACTTCGAGACCGTCACCGAAACCCTCTTGGACTACCAGGAGAAGGACCTACGGAAGGCCCTGGACTCCAAGCCCGTCACCGCCGTGATCTGGGCTCAGCCCGACTGCCCCTTCTGCGAGGAGGAGATTCAGGCCATGGTTCAGGTCATGGGGAAGGTCCCAGAGTTCGGCGCCTTCACGGTGGACTGCAACGAACCGGGATGGGACAAGCGGGCGGACGAAGAGAAGGTGGTGAAGACCCCGACCATCTCCTTCTACCGCCAGGGGGAGGCTAGTGCCGCCTTGGTCCTGGAAGGGCGCCGCAGTCCCGCCGATGTGGAAATGGTTGTTCGGCGCCTGCTCGATGGGGAGACCACCCACCCCCAGGGGGCTGTTGAACAAGCCTGCCCGAGGGATGCCGGCATGGCGGAACTAGCGAAGTGCTTTGTCAAGGCCGCGGCGCCAACCGGCTGACCAAGCGGCAGGAAAAGGTTGACGGCCCCGGGATGCCGGGGCCGCTAAGGCGAGGCCGACGGGCTTAGCCGCCGCCCCAGGCCTTTTTGCCCTGCGTCCGCAGGCAGGCGAATAAAGCCGACCGGTTCTTCCCCTTGCAGGCGGAGGCGATGGAGT
>JACWAI010000064.1 GCA_014874415.1 Nitrososphaerales archaeon | reverse complement strand
GAGGAAGAGGACCGAGGAGCTGCTGAGGAAGGACGTGCATAACGCCAGGCGGTACTCCTACCTCCAATACCTGGAGCCTGGGCTAGTCAGACCGCTGGCAGGATGAATAACGTCCCAAGGCTTCGACACCACCAATGACTAAATAATGCAAGTGTCAGCTACTCGGAAGGATGGCCGAAGTTCCTGTCTGGGATGATTCTTACGAGGATGAGCTACGAAACGCTGTAACGCGCTTTTGGAAGGTCAGGAAGAAACAGAGTCACAATCAGGCTCGAAAGAAGGTCTCTGATACAGGTTCCAGAGGAGCGGTTACTGGAGGCAAACAGATGGATGGCTTTGCGGATTTGATGACGCGGATTACTCTTGACGCACATGTTCCTAGCGAATTCATCTTCACTAAGAGCAACGAGCTTCCCGGCTACTTCAGGCCCACCAAGAGATGGGACTTCGTTGTCGTTTCACCTAAGAAGCACTTAATCGCCTGCATCGAATTCAAGTCGCATGTCGGATCATTCGGGAACAACTTCAACAACCGAGTCGAAGAAGCGCTAGGAAACTCCGTCGACTTGAATACGGCTTACAGGGAGAACATCTTTGGCCAACAGGAAGCACCTTGGCTTGGATACTTGATGCTCGCGCAGAGAAGTAGGGGTTCGCTTCGGCACGTTGAGATTAACGAGCCTCATTTCAAAGCATTTCCCGAGTTCCAAAACACTTCATATCTCGATAGATACAGGATACTCTGTAACAAGTTAATGAAAGAAAGGCACTACAACTCGGCCTGTCTTATCTGGACCGGGGTCGTTAATAGCAAAATTTCCTATAATTATCTCGACGATGCCCTATCATTCAGGAAATTCGTCAGTTCCTACGCTGGATATCTGGCAGGGAAACGTTCAGAGTTCGAGTAACATGCTCCAATCAAGGCGGTCGAATGGGGGGGAACATGGCGTAGTCATGACGAAACGACTAGTGGTAGACGCCATGCTTGATCTGTGCGAGTACGTTAGCACGAAAGACCTGTCGAAAATCAGATTCGTCGACCCTGCAGGAGGTGATGGCGTCTACATTTTCTCCGCTCTGGATAGGTTACACGACTCGGCAATCGTCCACGGATTCAACTTTTCAAAGGCGGTAGGCAACCTCAGAGTAATAGAAGTCGATGCCAAGAGGGCGGAACGACTTGAAACTGAAATCGGAAGACGGCTGGAACGGTTTGGCGTAGACGCTACGGTCGCCGCCTCTATTGTCATCAACGATGACTTTCTCAAATGTAGATTTCCTGTGTCGGATGTCTTTGCTGGAAATCCGCCTTACATCCGTTATGACAACCTAACTCTGGAACAGAGGGAATACTGCCGCAAGTGGTTCAGACTGTTCAGGGACAGAAGTGACCTCTACATCGCCTTCTTTGAGAAGGCGTTCAGATTCCTGTCATCCCACGGGAAAGTTTGCTATATCACACCGGACAGATGGCTCAAGAACCAGTATGGTCAGTCGCTAAGGAAATTCATAACCGCACATTACAGCGTACCTGCAATCTTCAATCTTGACGGTACAAACCCGTTTGAAGAAGATGTTTACGGTTACCCAATGATTTCACTTATCTCGACAGAAAAGGCCGACTCCACAAGGTACTGGGAAGTTCGCGATTTGGGACAGCTCAATGAGGCCGTTGCAAATTGTACAGGTCGCAAGGAAGCGACAGGAAAGAGCGTATTCGCAACGGCATTCCTCAAAACCATGCCTGGTGATAGATGGACTTTCGAACCTTCTAGTCCGGCCTATGCTCGCCTCAATCTCGCACCAATCGAAGATCAAGGGTTTACCATAGGAATCGGCGTGGCTACAGGACTGGACTCGGTATTCGTCAGGCGTCATTTCGCAGAGTACGTTGAAGGACAGTTGTTGTTGCCCATGGTAATCTCCAAGGACATCGTTGACGGTCGAATACAGTGGTCTGGTCATTACATTCTCAATCCTTTCGACTCTGATGGGAACCTCATAGACTTGGACGAGTATCCGAAAGCAAAGCGTTACTTGCAACAGAATGCATCACTGTTGAAGAGACGTCACGTGGTGAGGAAGCGCCCTAAGCAATGGTTCCGCACAATAGACAAAATCTACCCCGAGTTGACCAAGAAACCGAAACTACTCCTCCCTGACATAAAGAAGGGGAGGCTTATTGCCTTGGATCAGGGAGAATACTATCCTCACCATAACATATACTACATCATAGGTGAATCACTAGACGACCTAAAGGCCCTTGGAGCGATAATGATGTCGAAGGTGTTCGCACAGGATCTTGCCGCACAAAGCGTAATGATGCATGGAGGTTTCGTGAGACACCAGTCTCAAAACCTGAGAGCAGTTCGAATACCCCAAATCAAGCAGATTCCGGCCACCATGCGGAAGAATCTGATACGTGCTTTCGACGATAGAAACTTGGAAGCAGTGGATGAGATTTCGGAGAAGCAATTCGGATTGGTGCCTGACAAACCCATCGTCCAACACTAAAACTACCCAAGTCAAATCCGGCCGACCCAGGGATTTTTCTTGACGTGAAATGAATTGGTCAGAAACCCCGGCAGGAACATTGGTCATTAAATATCCCATCAAAAATATTCTGTAGTGCAGCCGATTCACTTACGGCAGGATTGGGCTTCGCAGCAAGAACGCTTCCCTCCGTTAAATATTGGATACCTCTTCGAGTTCATGTCACCAGGCCTAGGCAGGCCGAAGACCGCCACCACAGAGATGAAGAGGGTCGAGATTGCCGTCAACCCTGAACTCCTGGACCTCTTCGACGCCTGGTGGAAGTCCAACCACTTCCCCACGCGGAACGAGGCCCTACGCCAGATTCTCAGGGAGAAGGTCGACCACATTGGCGCCCCGACGGCGGTGAACTAACCGGGCCTTGCCTGTCTCCCAGCAGCAGCCCAGCTACTTCCAGCAGGTCATCAACCAGCTCACGGAAGGCCCCAAATTCGGCTGGGAAATCGAAGTCGACTACAGGAAGAAGGACATGCACGTCATGTACCGTAGGAGGAAGGTCTCCAGGAGTTCCCATGCCTACCCCATCAGGGGACCTCAGTCCTACGCCTACGCCCTTCCCGAGTTCGATGGCAAGACCCTGAGGTGGGAGTACGAGGGGCGCAAGTACGAGGACGTCTTCCACCTCTGCTCCCTCGAGAGAGCCGAGCATAGAAACAGCGGGACCAGGGGGAAGGTCCAGAATGACATCTTCGGCATCCTGAAGGAGAACGGCGCCCTCTTCCCCACGGAGGTTCACAGGGAGCTCTTGAAGAAGGGGCTTTCCTACAATCGCAGGAACGTCTGGAAGGCCATCTCGAGGATGAAAAGAGACGGTACAATCACCTCCTTCGACGATAAACACGGAGGCTGGCGCTTCATGTACAGGGGGACCCTGGTGGCCCTCGCAGGAGACGACGGCGCCTTCACGCGTCGGATGGACACCGTCGACGAGGCCCTCATGTCCCCCACGGAGAGGTCCATCATGACCAAGCTCCGGGGCGCCATCTACACCGCGAAAGAGCTCCGCATGGAAGTCGGGGTTGAAGACAGTCTCCTCTCCTACATCATCAAGAAGTTCGGTAAAGAGGCTCCCTTCGAGGCCAAGAGCGTCGGGACCGGCAAGGACTATCACATCGAAGTTGGGAAGACCAAGGACGAGCGCAAGTTGCAGGGGCGGGGTTTGGTGAGCTGGGTCCGCTACCTGAACCTCTTCGGCCTCATGCTGGTCTGGGACGACGAGAAGGTCCCTGAGCACGAGGTCGTCTCCACCATCAAGAAGCTCGGCTACTGGGCGAGCGACGAGGGGAGGAGGAGGAAGCAGATCGGGGACGCCTGGGAAGACTACGTCGAGCGCTGGTTCAAAACGGTCACCGAGCACAACGAGTGGCAGCTGAGGATACTGGAGGAAAGGAAGAAGTGGAGGGGGCAGACCCTGAGGGAGTTCGACAGGATATTCAGGGTGGGCTTCGGGCCCCGCGAGCTCGCCATCTCTCTCTACATCATTTTCGAGATGAAGGCCGGGTTCATCTCCGCCTCTGACGTGGACATCTTCTACTCCAAGGTCATCAACGAGCCGGAGTTCCGCAACTACGCCACCGGCGGTGCAAAGAACAACGCCATCATGATCATGGTGGGGGCGAAGACCGCCGAGCCCAACGCCTTCAGGAAGGCCGCCCAGATGGGGATGAAGATCATCCTGCACACGAGCGTAGAGGACGTGATGGAACGGCTCACGGGAGACGACACGTCATTCTTCAAGATAGCGAAGGCTATCCCCAGCACTGCGAAAGAGGCCGAAGCGCGCCAAGACACGGATTCGGGTCCAAGAGAGCCAATCGTGAGTGGAGTCAGTGACAGCCGCATTGCCTCGGAAGTCCCAGTCCCAGCAAAAGAGTCAAAGACCATGCACGGGTAGACTTGGAAGCCCGAGAGATCCTGAGCTTTCGCTAGGTTCTACTTGAAGAACCTGGTGGACCAGGCTCAGTATGGCAGCGATGGCGCTGATGTAGGTGACGACCCGTTTGATGAGCCGTCGCACTCGGTGTGTGCCCTCTCGAACACCGCTTCGGAATGCCACCGACAAGGTCATTTCGTCCTCCTTGAAGGTGACGGTTATTCGCGTGTATTCTTCGTCCGTCACGCTGATTTTCCCATAGCATGGATTCAATATAAACCCCGAGGTAGTTCAGGTCGATGACTTGGGCGATATTCTCCATGTGCGAATCTGTAAACCTAGACGCGTTGATGGCGCAAAGGTGGGAAGTAGAGCCTTCCGTGCCAGAATAGCCCAATCTGAACTTCCCTTGACAATCTGAGCACCACTGTTTTGGAAGGTCAAGTTTGCCCGGAAGTCGGACCAAGAATTGCCCTGTCGGAAAACACGAGAAGCCTTCCGTCCACTAAGGGGTTCCAGCCTACAGACTTTTTCGAAATCCAGTTATCACCCAGTCATTAAACCGGGTTCTAACTGGGTTCCGACCCGGCTGGTGACCCCCATTCCGACCCATTTTGTACAGTGCGGGGGGTGGGATTCGAACCCACGAACCCCTAAGGGACGGGATGCCCCATCCGAAGCGAGGCCGGATCTTGAGTCCCGCACATTTAGCCAAGCTTTGTTACCCCCGCGCCTCGAGCGCTCCCCTGGGTTCCGATAAAGAATCTATCACCGTTCGACCGTTGCGACCCTGCTCGTCTTCCTCAGCAGCCTGTGTGAAGATATCTCGATTATGATGGTGCAGTACCTCGCAATCTGCCCGAAGTACGACACCAGGACCCTCGCGTACCCCGATTCCCCCGACGCCAGCAGTTCGTCGGTAACCTCCTTCTCCAGCTTCATGGTCTCGTCCACGAGCGCGAGGGATTTGCCGATGAGCTTGATGTCAGGAGCCAGCAGGCTCTCCACCGTGGTGTTGAACGCCTCTCCCGCCTTCGTGGCCAGCCTCCTTATGCCCGCCGTGACCTTGGGGTCCATCTTCATCTCCAGGCCCCTGAGTCTCACGAGCTCCTCGGCCATGTCCTGTATGATGCCCCCGATTTCGTCCATCGTCTTGGCCGACACCCTGTCTCCTGACGCGTGCAGGGGGGACTCAATCCCGATTTCAGATGCCAGCTCCCTCCTGTTCAGTGCCACCAGGAGTTGCCTAAGTATGAGCCAGTACAGCTCGTCAACCTCGTCCCTGACCCTGGCCACCTGGTTGAGGCTCCCTGTCTGCCTGAGGTCCAGAGAGCCGTTGACGTAATCAAGGCTCCTCGACACCAGAATTTGAAGCCGCTTGATGAGTGAATCGACCGGGAACTTCGTGGGGTCGATGAAGCTCTGGGCTACCACATGCCTCTCGTCCGACTCGACCACCTCCATCCCCCTCAGTCTTCTTACCGTCTCGAGCACTCCTTCGACAGTCACGTGGTCGAGGGGCTCTCTCCCTACCACCTCGATGGTGTCGTAGCCAAGGGCATAGGCGCCCACGACCAGTTTCGTCAGCATCTCCACGCTACCGGCCTGATCTGCCTTGAGAGTCGCACGGGTTGCTTCCCTGGCCTGGGTCGCGGGTATCAGACGCAGGGTCCCGTCAGAGTCCTCCCTGAACAGGATGCTATCCCCCTGCTTGAGGTTCATCGCATTCGCGTATTGCTTAGGAATCGAAATCGACAGAGAATTGTAGCCGACTTTCTGCACCCTTCTTCTCTCGTCCATGATCTCAGCCTATCGAGTAAGGGGGAGTAAGTTATGTAATAACTATATTCTTAAACAGGCATCTCCCCCTAAGCGGTTAGGCAAGTTCCGATTTGAAAAGGGACGACTTCTCATGGATGATTGGCGGGGTGCAGGGGAGCGGGGTAGACACCTCCGCAAACGTCTTCGCGAAGGCGGCTGCCGCCGGGGGCCTACACGTCTTCGGCAAGAGGGAGTATTATTCTAACATCAAGGGGGAGCACAGCTACTTCCAGGTCAGGGTCTCGAAGGACCTGATCAGGTCCCACGTCGATACGGTCGACATGCTGGCCACCTTCGAGGAGGAGACGATATTCAGGCACGCCCTAGAAGTGAGGAGCGAGGGTGCGATCATCTACGACTCGAGCCAGGACGCCACGCGCCTTGACCAGCTCCCCACCATCGAGCCACAGATCAAAGCGGCCCTCGGCGCGGAGCTCGCGAAGGCAGGGCTCTCTGCCGACATCAGGGGGGTCATCGAGCTCGCACGCAGGCGGGGCGTCCACATCTACCCTGTCCCCTACGACGACCTCCTGAAGGCGGTCGGCTCGAAGCACGGCGAGACCTCTCTGAGCACCCTCCAGAGGATGCTCAACGTCCTGGCTGTCGCGACGTCCTACGCGCTCTTGTCCTACGACGAGAACCTCGTGAAGGACGCCGTAAGGAAGCAGTTCAAGTCCAAGCCCAAGGTCGCCGAGATGAACGCCGACGCCGTCGGCACCGCCTACGGATTCGTGCAGGAGAAGTACGCGGGGAGCTTCGCCTACAAGCTTTCTCCGACGAAGATCGACGGGGACAGGCTCTACGTCAGGGGCAACTCGATGGTGGCCATGGCGAAGGAGCTCGCAGGGTGCAGGCTCCAGACCTACTATCCGATCACCCCGGCAAGTGACGAGAGCGAATACCTCGAAGGGCACGCCGAGATTCAGCTGGACGGCTCCGCAGCCCAGGAGAACCCCCAGGTCGCCGAAGCCGCGGCGATGAAGAAGGGAAACATAGCTGTTGTCCAGTCCGAGGACGAGATAGCGGCGATAACCATGGCCATCGGGGGCGGCATAGCAGGCGTCCGGTCGTCGACGTCCACTTCCGGCCCCGGGTTCTCCCTCATGGCCGAAGGCATGGGCTACGCGGGGATGAACGAAGTCCCGGTCGTCGTCACGCTCTATTCCAGAGGCGGCCCCAGCACCGGGCTGCCCACCCGTCACGAGCAGGGGGACCTCAGGTTCGCGCTGCACGCCGGCCACGGCGAGTTCCCCAGGCTTGTCCTCGCGAGCGGGGACCTCGAAGAAGCGTTCTACGATACCGTCAGGGCGTTCAACTATTCTGAAATGTATCAGACCCCTGTGATCCACATGGTTGACAAGGCGCTTGCCAACTCCGACGGCACCCTCCCCATGCTCGACGTCGGCAGGGTCAAGATAGACAGGGGGGATTTCCACAGGGAGATCAAAGACGCGGTCAACGGGGAGTTCGAGCGGTTCAAGCACACCCCCACCGGCATATCCCCGCGCGCCCCCGTCGGCGCCAAGGGAGGGGTCTACTGGCTCACGGGAGACGAGCACACCGAGCTCGGCCACATCTCAGAAGACCCCACCAACAGGGACTTCATGATGGAGAAGAGGATGGGGAAGATCGACCTCGCGGACAGGGAGATACCTATCTCCGACAGGGCGAACTTCTTCGGCCCTGAGAACGCCGACATCACGGTAGTGAGCTGGGGCTCCACCAAGGGCGCCTTACTGGACGCCATGGAATGGCTCAAACAGGACGGCATAAGCGTCAACTTCCTGCAGCTCAGGCTCATCAACCCGTTCCCCACCGAATATGTGACGAAGATCCTGTCGAAGGCGAAGAAGGTAGTCGGGATCGAGATGAACTACTCAGGCCAGCTGGTGGGCATAATCCGCGAAAGGACGTGTATCCCCGTCGAGCAGCTGGTGGTCAAGTACAACGGGAGGCCGATGTCGTCGGAGGAGCTGTACGATGCGCTTAAGATGATCCACGGCGGGAACGCACCCAAGAGGATAGTGTTGAAGCGTGGCGCTTAAGCTCTCAGACCTGAAGACGACGGCGCACAACGACTGGTGTCCAGGGTGCGTGACCGGAGACACCCTCGTCATCTCGAACCCCTCGGTAAAGCAGATCCAATTGGTGAAACCCGGAGACAGGGTGTTAAATGCATCGGGCGAATACAACAATGTGGCAGCGCGGATCAGGCACCGGTATTATGGCCCGATGTACCGCGTCCGCGTGAAATCATTCGGTCAGATTACTGCGACCCCGGAGCATCCCTTCGTCGGGGTGCGAAGGACCTGGGGCAGACATAGGCACAACACAGAGTTCGTCGAAGAGAAGATCGAAGCTTCCAGCCTCAGGGTGGGCGACTATCTTGTCTTTCCAGTCATGCAGACAGTCTCTGACGCCGATCATTTTGCCATCGAGTACAAGAAGAAGGCAAAGGACACACGGAGCTTCGTCCTCCCACACGAAGTGCCGATGGATGACGACTGGCTTAGGCTCGCCGGCTATTATATCGCGGAAGGAAGCTCGCACAATAGGTCTCTGATCTTCAGCTTCAACGAGGATGAGAGGGAGTACATCTCTGACGTTTTGGCCCTGATGGCGAAGCTCTTCGGGCTCAAGGGGAAGGTCGACCGCTCCAAAGGACACGGCGTAGATCTGATTTTCAACTCCTCCTATCTGGCCGAATTGTTCGAGTCCATCTTCGGCGCAGACGCCGAGGAGAAGCACATCCCCCACGACTTCATGTTCCTGCCCGCATCGAAGCAAGGGGCCCTGATTCGGGGCCTGTGGAGGGGAGACGGCGACTTCAAGAAGTCAAAGGCCAGGTATACCACCACGTCGATAGTGCTATCCGAGCAGGTCAAGATGCTCCTGCTGCGTCAAGCAATCGTACCAATAACCCAGACAGAACTTGCCCATGGCATCCACAGGACTGCCTACAGACTCTACGTGAGCTACTGGAGAGACTACAACAAACTGGCCGAGATGGTCGGGGTCCCCTATCGCAGAGAAAGCAACCGCGACAAGCGTTCTTCCATCCTGAAGAATGGGAAGGTGTACCTCCCGGTCTCGAAAATCGAGACGTTCCAGTTCAACGGGTACGTCTACGACCTCTCCATGGACGACCCGTCCCATACATTCGTGACGAGCGTGACCGCGTCCGGCAACTGCGGAGACTTTGGTATCCTCAACGCGGTCCAGATGGCCCTCGCCGAGATGAACGTCGACCCGTCCAACACTGTGGTGGTGTCTGGCGTGGGCTGCTCGTCCAAGGCTCCCCACTTCATCAAGACCTACGGTGTCCACACCCTCCACGGCAGGGCGGTGCCCTTCGCGACAGGCATCAAGCTGGCCAACCCCAACTTGGAAGTCGTCATAGAGGGAGGGGACGGCGACGGCCTGGGTATCGGGGCAGGCCACTTCGTCAACTCCGGAAGGCGCAACATCGACATGCTCTACATCATCCACGACAACGAGGTCTACGGCCTCACGAAGGGGCAGGCTTCCCCCACCCTCGGCCTTGGGGTGAAGACGAAGTCCCTCCCGTCTCCGAACATCAACCAGGGGATCAACCCGCTCCTGCTGGCAATCGCGTCAGGCTACACCTGGGTGGCCAGAGGATATTCCTACGACGTCCGGCACCTGAAGGACCTCATAATCAAGGGGATCCGCCATAAGGGATACGCGTTCCTCGACGTCCTGCAGCCCTGCCCCACCTATAACGACATCCAGTCCAAAGAGTACTGGGCAGGGGAGGGGCACCTCGACGCCGCGGGGAAGATGCAGCCCAGGACCTACAAGCTCGAGGACACTGGGTACGACGGCGTAGTTCACAAGCACGACGAGGCGGAGATGGAGTCGAAGATCCAGCAGGCCGTCCTGAAGAGCTTCGAGTTCGGGGACCACACCCCCATCGGCGTCTTCTACCAGAACGAGTTCGTCCCGACCTACGAAGACAGGCTCAGCGGCCGCACTCCGTCCTACAAGACTAACCCGCCCGCGGCCCAGGAGATCGCCCGTCCCGACGGGACGCCACTGACGAACATCAGCAAGCTCCTCGACGAGCTCAAAGTGGCCTAGGGCCCGGCTCCCGTTTATAGCAGTCTTTTCCGAAACCCAGGCAGCAGTGGACCCAGAAGGTTTTCTTACCGTCGGCGGATTCAGGATCTTCTACCGTTCGGAGGGGGAACCGACCAAAGGCACCCTGCTGGGACTGCACGGCGGTCCGGGAGGGTGCTACGACTACCTGACTCCCCTCTTCGACCTGGCCAAAGCAGGCTACCGGATCGTACTCTATGATCAAAGCGGGGGAGGCAAGTCACAACGAATCAAGGATTCGTCCCTCTACACCGTCGAGCGATACGTCGAGGAGGTCGAAGGCGTAAGGAAAACGCTGAAGCTGGGGGTGGTGCACCTCTACGGCCACAGCTGGGGCGGGATGCTTGCCCAGGCATACGCCCTGAAGTATCAGAAGAACATCTCCAGCCTCATCCTGTCGGGGACGACTTCGAGCATACCCACCCTGCGGACTGAATCCGAGAGGGTTTTCCAGACCCTGCCTGCGGACATCAGGAAGGCGGTGACCAAGTACGAAAGCCTGGGAGACTTCGAGAACCCCGAGTATCTCGCGGCTGTCGACTTCTTCAACCACAGGTTCCAGGCATTAGTCGACCCCTGGCCTGAGACGCTCAAGCACGTGTTCGAAAGCTTCAGCTTCCCCGTGGCCAATACCATGTTCGGGCCCTACGTCGTCGCCATAAACGGGAACATGCGCTACTGGGACGTCACTGAAAAGCTGGGCAGGCTCAGGGTCCCGTGCCTGATTATCTGCGGAGACAGAGACTTCCTGACTCCGAAGCTGCACGAGATGCTCCACAAGAACATCAGGGGCTCCAAGCTCGTCGTCATGAAGGGGGTATCACACGGCTCGATGTGGGACGCGAGGGAAGCCTACGTCGGGCACCTGAGGTCTTTCCTGAACTCGCTATGATCATCGCAGTGGGGACGAAGAACCCGTCCAAGGTCGACGGCATCAGGTTGGCCTTCTCCAAATACTTCCCTGACGTCGAACTTGTCCCCGTGGATTCGTCAGCCGTTGCGAAGGCGCAACCCAAGGGGCTAGAGGAGATGGCAGCAGGAGCGACCGCGCGCGCGAAGCATGCCCTATCCAAGGCGGGAGGGGACTACGGTGTCGGGGTCGAGGCGGGCATATTCACCATCGGGGACGTCTACTTCGACAACCAGGTCGCGGCCATCGTCGACAAGTCAGGCAAGGCGTCTCTGGGCCACTCGTCTGGCTTCATGCTCCCCCGCGACGCCATGGAGAAGCTGTTCAGGGACGGCCGGGAGCTGGAGAGGTGGGCGGAGGAGGTGAGTGGGATCATGGAGGTCGGGGACAAGGGAGGCTTGATCCAGCACCTGACGAAAGGGAAGATGACGCGCACCGAGCTGACGGAGCAGTGCGTCGTCACAGCCCTGATCCCCTGGCTCCACCGAGACGTCTACGGGTTCTGAAATCCTTTAAGCGCACAGGGAGCGTGCGACGATCGTGAAGTTCAAGCAGCTCTTCCCAGGCAAGCCACTCATAGGGATGATCCACATGCCCCCCCTCCCCGGCGCGCCGGACAGCAAGATGTCCATGAAGCAGCTGACCGAGTTCGCGCTTTCAGAGGCTGACAAGCTCGAAGAGGCCGGCCTCGACGCCTGCATAGTGGAGAACGTCGGGGACACCCCTCTGTTCAAGGAGAACCTTCCACCCTACACCGTCGCCGCCATGGCCACTGTCACGAAGGCTGTAGTGGGGCATACCAAGATGAAGGTCGGGGTCAACATGCTGCGCAACGCCTGCGAAGAGGCGCTTTCCGTCGCCCACGTCGCCGGCGCGCATTTCATCAGGTGCAACGTCCTCATCGGCGCCTACGCCACCGACCAGGGCATAATCGAAGGGTGCGCGGCCAGGGTGGCGCGGCTGAAGAAGGAGCTGAGTTCCGGCGTCCTCGTCTTCGGGGACGTCCACGTGAAGCACGCCTACCCGATATTCAACGTTGAGATAGAATACGCCGCCCAGGACCTCGCCGAGCGCGGGGGAGCCGACGCGGTCATAGTCTCCGGAGCCAGGAGCCCCGTCCCCCCTTCCTTCGAGCGGGTCAAGAAGGTCAAGGACGCCATCTCCAAGCCGGTGCTCATCGGGAGCGGGATCAGCTTGGCCAACGTCAAGCAGTTCTACCAGAGGTCAGACGGCCTGATCATAGGGGAGCCTGACTTCAAGGTCGGCGGGGTCTGGGGCGGGCCGAGCGACGGCAATGCCTATGAACGGGCCGTCAGGACGTGCAGACCATGAGCAGTTCCAGGACCTTCAGCGGGATGAACATGGTTATCCTCATCGTAATCCTCGGCCTGGTGGGACTACTGGTAGAGCCAATCGTTTTTCTGGTCTACGTCGCCGTTTTGGGTTACTACCTGTACACGCTCGAAAAGAGGCTGGCCTCCATAGAGGCCCGTTCGGGAAATAAGCAGGATAAGCCCTGACCAGGTAGGACTCTGTCCCCCGCACGGTCGCGACCCCTTCTTGCCTGATGGCTGAGAATTCTCTCGGAGAGCCTCGGACGCCCGTTGCCTGGAAGGTGCCGATTTCACACGGGAATGCATATATACGAACCCCAGACCGTGGGCGCTTCTGCGCATTAATTGGCGGCGTCTGCCTCGAGCAAAAGGGCCGAGCCCTAACGCCATGAAACGCACGACCTCCAGATGCGCGTACAAACATGGAGATCTGACTTCGGTTAGATCTGACGTGGGTTGTGCTTTACACCTCGCAGAAATGCGTGGTCGTACTCCTCGATAATCGACTCCGGTTGATCCTGCCGGACCCGACTGCTATCGGATTGGGATTTAGCCATGTTAGTTGTGCGTTC
>JACWAI010000063.1 GCA_014874415.1 Nitrososphaerales archaeon | reverse complement strand
TGGTATGTCAATCCGAGAGGCACGTCCTCAAACTGCCTTTGTGGCTCCCGCGTCGTACGATTGGCAGACAGGAGACTGTACTGCCCGAAGTGCGACAGGACATGGGACAGGGACGACCTGGCAAGCAAGAACGTGATGGCCTGCGCGGTTCCGCGGGCTCGGCCCCTCAGGGGAAGCGATGACGGGGAACGAGGCGACGACGGCTCCAATCCTCAGAGCGGATGGGGGGAAGTCGGCTCGACGGCTAGGGAGCCGAAAAGCTAGCAGAACCTTCCAAATTCGTGAGAGGACGACCAACCCCTAAATAGAATCCGAACTTCGGCGGAGCCTGATGCAAGAGGATCCGGAGCTTCGCAGGACCCTCTGGTTCCTCCTCGGTGGGAAACGGGGGGGTGAGAACCGGGCGAGGATCATTTGGAGCCTGCGGAAGAAGCCCAGCAACATCAACCAGCTCGCTACCGAGCTGGACCTGCAGTACAAGGCTGTGCAGCACCACATCAGGATCCTTGTCGGGAGCTCGCTATTGTCTCCCTCGGGGGACGGGTATGGAGCTGTCTATCTGCTGACCCAGTGGTTCGAACACCACTTCGAGGCCTTCGAACAGATATGCGCCAGGCTTGAGTTCTTGGACGCTTCCAAGCCCGACGAGAAGCCGAAAGACTAGTGCGCTCTGCCTAGCTCCCGTGCTTGCCCAGGAATTTGAGGACCCTTTTCATGAAACGCTCCCTCTCCTCCCAGAAGGGGAGATGGGAGCTGTTGGGGAAGATCGTGAGCTCCGAGCCTTTGATGCGCTCGTGAATCTCCCTGGCTACCTTCGGGGAGACCTCGTCATACCTTCCCCCAAGCACCAATGTAGGCACGTGTATGCGGTCAAGACTGTCGGTGACGTCCCAGTAGCGGGTGTTGCCGATTATCGTGAACTCGTTGGGGCCGTTCATGGTGCCATAGACAGGCTTGCTGATGTGCTCCAGAGCATAGGTCAGCTCAGGGGGCCAGGGGTCGAGTCTGCAGAGGTGCTTGTTGTAGAATACCATGACTGCCTTGAGGTACTCTGGGTTCTCGTAGTCCCCCTCCGATTCGTACTTCTCCATCGTCGCCTGGACGTCTTTCGGGAGCGCCCGCTTCATCCTCTGCATCTCCCGCACCGTCAATGGGACGCTGTGGAGGCCCCCGACCGTCGTCATGGTCGACATGTTCCTCTGATACTTGAGGGCGTAGGCGATGGCGAGCATGCCCCCCCAGCTCGACCCGATGACGTGGGGCCTCCCCAGCTTCATCTTCCGGCGGAAGGCGTCGACCTCTTCGACGTAGCGCTCGGGGATGAAGAGGGAGAGGTCCTTGGGGACCTGGGAGCGGCCGCATCCGAGCTGGTCGTAGAACGTCACCCTGTAGCCGTGTTCGGCGAGGTCGGCCATAGAGAGCAGGTAGTCATGCGTTGCGCCCGGACCGCCGTGGAGGCAGAGTATCTCTCCTTTTTCGGGTTCGCCGAACTGCTTGAAGTAGAGGTCGAAGCCTAGGACTTCCGCGTAGCCCTCGGTAGGAGTCACAGATTGGATCGGGGACGAACCGGTTTAAGCTTTGGCCAGGTGACCAGGCCCATTAGCCGGTCCACGGCGGACGATCCAGCGCTTGCTCGAATTCCGCTCGAGTGTGGACCGGATCCATGTCACAGTGTGAAATTATGACCCGCTCGAATGGGAGCTCCAGCATCCCTCGGAGGGCGGGGAGTTCTCTCTTCTCATGCCATGGCGAATTCCATACGCGCAGCTCGCCTGTCCGCTCGGTCAGGACGTCGCCGAAGACTATCATCCGTTGCTCTGGGAGCCACATCGGCGTCTCGAGGCGTCCGCGGGCGTCGTAGAGGGCGACCACCCCTCCGGGAAGCTCGCTGTCGGCGTGAATCGGCTCCAGGGGGGTGTTCGGTACCTGGTCAGGAAAGAAGAACATGGGACCGAAGGCTCGCGCCCTGTAGCGGCTGACAAACATGTCGACGTCCCGAACGTGGTCCGGCAAAAGCACCACGGCGGAAGTGGGTGGTTTCTTCTCGAGCCGTTCCCACAGGCCGATGCTGTCTAGCGCAGGGGCCAGCGGATCCAGGACCAGCCTTTCGCCCCCCGACTCGACGAAGGTCGACGTTACAACGGGCTGCCAGTCGGCATCCTTCGTCCAGGAGGGGTGCCTCGCGCGCCAGATCCAGAGGCCGGGGGCAAGATCTCGTATGCCTACTTGAGACTGTGAGGTCGCCAATCCGGAATGCGATGGCATTGGTACAAGATAAGATTTGCAGCTGTTCGGTTACGTTTCGAAGGTCGACGGATGGACCAGGCTAAGCTCGGGCTTGCAGACCTTGCAGCGCACTGCGCCGAACTCGCGGGCTGCGGTGGCTATGCTGTCGACCCAGAAGTAGCTCCCCTGCTTGCGGCCGTTAATCGTGACCTTCAGGTTGAAGCTGTCAGCCTTGATGCACGTTGCGTTCACCTTGTGGATGATTGCGTGGCGGGTAGTGTCCGTGATGACGAAGTAGCCCTCGTCCGCCAGCCTGAACTTTCGGAGTTCGTCGAAGCTCTCTATTTCCTTGGGCTTCACCATGCCGGAACCTCTTCCTCCCCTCCTTCAAATAGCTCTTCCCGTGAAACACTGCTGCTCAACCAGGTTCGCTTTTGGATGCGGGGGGTGGGATTTCAACACAATAAATTGTGTTCAAAGCAGTCACATCCATCGTTCGTCCTATGTGGGTCGCCGGGATTTCCAATCTGGAAGTCGGTCAGAAATGCGCCTTGTCCACGTATCCACAATTGCAGAATCTGGTAGCTTAAATGCCAAGGAAGGAGTAATCGACTAGGCCATTGGTCCCTTTAGATTACAGCCGGCACGCCCAGGAGAGGTTGATCTTAAGACGAGTGACCAAGCGACAGGTCATAGCCACCATTGCCAAGCCAGACTCGGTTTACGAAGACGCTGCATCGTCAGCCTTGGTCGCTGTAAAACGCACGAGAAATCGATACCTTGTGGTTGTCTATGCCATATCTAAAGAAGGAACAAATCGGGTGATTACCCTTTACAATGCTTCGGATGTTGACAGGCTTATTAGGAGGAAACTGTAAAGAAGAGTCTGGAGGAAGATAGGTTGAAAGTAAGTTATGATTCAAGTGAGGACGTATTGTACTTCCATTTCAGGGACGGCCCGGCCGAGAACGTTAGAGAGGTCGAAGACGAGGTAGTCGTAGAACTCGATAAGAAGGGGGAGGTCATGGGAATCGAAGTCTGGGGCATCAAGAAGAAAGGCCTCCTCAAACAACTGGCGCGACTACCAGCTGCGCGTTGAGTCGCTGAAACTTCCGAATTAGGATTTCGGCGAGGCTATTCCGGGAGGCGCTTCACCGCTAACTCATCCACGTCAAGCACTTTCATGCATTTATCCTCTAAAATGGGGCTCTTGAGCTTGGGGTTCTCTGAAACTAATGTGCGGGGGGTGGGATTCCAACACAATTTATTGTGTTCAAAGCTACGTTCTTCACTTTCGCGGCGCTCTCCAGCGATGATCTAACAGCCAACGGTGAAGTCTATAAGCGACGTTACACAAAGAAAACCAGCTGAATGAGAACCGACCAGCATGACTACGAGAACGTCGTCAAGGAATTAGATGAAATCAAGAAGGACCCTAAGAAGTGGGAGGAATTCATGGCCGCACAAGCTGAAAAGGCGTTGAGACATTGGCCGGGTCGGAAGAAGAAGTAGAAGAACTGCGAGGGATCCTTCAAGGTCTCAGAGGGATGATTGTGCATCGAGCCTTGCTGGCATGGCGGAGGAGTCCCGAGACTTTTGGCGAAGAAATAGTTGCTTTGAACGACGTAGACGAAGCGTTAAGGAACGCCCAGAAAGCCCACTGAATGATTCTGGCCCTGTTTAACGTGCGGTCGCCGGGATGCCAACACAATTTACTGTGCTGAAATTCTCCCAGGCCCGAGTCTGTCGAGAGATGCTGACTCTTGTAGTGCTCCACCGAAGGACGCCCAGGGTCAGCCTCTCGACCTCTTGCCATCTCCATGAACATTTGGGGGAGTTGTTGAATCTTCGAATCCCAGTCGACAACTTTCTGTGTGACATACTTCCCTCCCATGATTGTCCGATTCTCGAGCCCCAGGGAATAGGCATCCTCTCCTCGAACCGTGGCGACGCAGGCTCCATATTCTCTTGTCAAGGGGTCATACGCACCGTAGAACCGCCTTCCAATTGGAGTTGGGAGTCTTGATTCTAGTACGTCGAACGCCTCTCTGGCGCCCTTGGTCCCCCCTATCGCCTTCACGCACATGACGTCAATCGGGTCGATTACCGTCTCCATCATCGCTCATGTGCCGAGCAGGTAGTACGAAGTAAAATGGATTTTTTCAATGCGGAAGGGAGATCCCTTCCAAGTCTCTGCCCTAGAGAAGTTCTTGATCACCTTGGTGCACGCGGAGTTGTCATCCGCCACCCGAAAAAGAGCTCGAGCGCGACGCCAACTACAGCCACGAGATTGCTCGCAGGCTGCCTTCCGCCGAAGCCTACGAGCAGAACTATGACGATGAGCGTCGAATAGGCAAAGAACGTTTTTCTCTTCGTGAGTTTTGGGTCAAAATCCAAAGTAATGTAGTACATGTAAAAGAGGTAGCCAGAGAGTATGATTATGGCACCCGCAAGCCACGCTCCGACAAATGCAAGGGCAATATGACTGGCAACAGTGGGAACTATGAATATCGAACCGCCTAACAACACATACGTGGCCGTCGGCAACCCTGCTCGTCCGATTCCAAACATAGACCTCTGTGTAAGACTCTTCCTTATGAGAAGGGCGACAGAAAGCGAGAGCAATAGGAGCAGGAAATAGGGCAGTGGCTCAAACGGCGGGGAGTAGCCCAAGCTTTTCGCGACTAGAGGCACCAAAACGACATTGGTTATGACGATTGCAACTGAAAGCACAGCGCCAAGTCCGACGTAGTGTTTCTTCTCTAGGAAGCTCTTAGAGACCCTATCGGGCCAGAGGCTCCTTACCAAAAGGATAGTGACAGTGGTCGAAATCACCGCGTGAAAGATCAATATGTTTGGGAGCCACAAAATGTTGAGCCCGAGAAACCTGAAATTTCCGAATTGGACGCCGGGCCAGTACGGAGCGATGAGAGTCTTCGCGAAGACCCCTTCGTTTACTACTCCATAAATCAAGCCTGAGAGGAAGATGGTGCGCAGTCCGAACCTGAAGCGTGCGGCAAGGTCACACAGTATCGCGAGAGGGATTGCATATGTGACTAGAACGAGAGGGAGGCTTACTAAGAACAGGATGGGATTAGCCAGAAGGGCATCTATCGATGTAGATCCCGTGAGTATCTCGGCATTCAAGAGTGGAACCAGTCCGAAGAGCAAGACCGTGAGCGATACTGATTTCCCTTCTCCTGGTCCCTCATTCATAGGAAGCGAGCTTTAGTTGAATCCCTCAGCGGGAAATTAAGGATATCAATTGGAGAGGGCTGTGAATCTCTGATTTTATCGACTTCTGTCGTGGATTACCTACCAGCGAGCTGGGGTATTCGGATAGGCTCTTAGTGTCACAACCCATTCATCTGAATGAATCTTCCCGAAAGGGGTGCTGTGAAACTAATGTGCGGGGGGTGGGATTCGAACCCACGAACCCCTAAGGGATGGGAGCCTCAGTCCCACGCCGTTGACCATGCTGGGCGACCCCCGCAATCGTCAATCGAAGGGTCTCATCTTTTGCCCTTAAGAACTCTCGCGACGGAAGAACGGCTAGTTCCATACTTGGCCGCTAATTGCGCTTGAGATACCTTGTATGGCTTGTACTCGGAAATTATTCCTTCAACCATCTTTGAGGTTAAGGTGGTATTCTTCTGCACCGACTTTTCGACCGCAATTCTATGCTCCAATGCCTTCCCCTGGATGCGCGTCCATGGAATATTCACATGTCTAATCTTTCCCTCCCTTTCGCCCGCAATAATGGCGCGGTTTAGCCGCTCGACCGCCTCAGACCCGGTTATCCTGTTCATAAGGTAATCGCGGGCTATGCTCAGCTCGTAAGACTTCTTACCTGAATACTTGATCATTTGGGTTGCAGCCTGCAAGACCGCGTCTTGAGCTCCAATCTCGAGGCGTTGTGCCTCGCTTTTTGTAATGTTGCCCACCCTGATTTTTCGCGAAATCAGGAAACTCCTCAGTTGCGATAGTTGGCCAATAGAATTGTCGGCCCATGACAGTTGGAATCGGAGAACGTAGCTTCCCACAGCGAAGCCGACGCATCCATCACCATCGAAGTACCCCGCGACTTCACGCCAGGTTTGGTATGTCGGAATCAGATACAGCAGTATGAATGAAACGTGATGCATTAACCGGAAGGTGAAATGGTGATGCTTGAATTAGGCCATTTCCAACATTTTGCCCCTTTTGATAGAGAGGGTCTCTTGAAACTGTTCCGGGAGAGCAAGGATTTAACGCCCATCTCGCTCGGGTCAGAAACGTGCCGGCGTAGCTCAGCCTGGTAGAGGAGTTTACCCAGTAAGCGTTCGCCTCGTAAGCGAAAGGTCTTGGGATCGATGCCCAACGCCGGCTCTTCACAGACTTGTCCGACGTTTTCGACCGTACCGAAGGTCAATCAGCTGCTTCAGCCGCTTCCTGTAGGTCACGGCAACCCTGTCCGAACGCGATGGCCGAGTCTTCGTCGAGCAATCTGGCGGGGCGGATAGAAGCTTCGGGGCACATCCGATGCTTCCCAATCGGACGCCAATCGTTTAGGAGAAGCGGACCCTCATAGTTCAGACTAGGAAGGCATTCCCAATTCTTATTAAAAGGTCGCTTGAGAAGCCCGTAATGTCGGGTCAGATAGCCGATTTCGTTTCCGCGGCACTGGGAAGGAAGAGTCTGACGCTGCTCATCAGGAACGCAAACCTACTGAACGTCTTCACCGGAGAAACCTATCGCGCCTCCATCGGGGTCTACAAGGACAGGATAGTGTACGTGGGCCAGGACTCGGGACTCGAGGCGACAAGGACCATCGACGCGGCCGGCATGACAGCGATCCCCGGCCTGATAGAGACCCACATGCACGTGGAAAGCAGCATGGTGACTCCTTCGAGGTTCGCGGAAGCGGCCCTACCCCATGGGCTTACCACTGCGTTCGCCGACCCGCATGAAATCGCCAACGTAATGGGGAAAGAGGGGGTGCGTGCTATGGTGGAGGACAGCCGGGGTCTCCCCCTGAAGCTGTACTACTATGCTCCCACATGCGTGCCGGAGTCGAAAGCGGTGACGCCGGGGGCGAAGCTAAAGCCCGAGGACATCGAAGAGATGCTCGCCTGGACAGGGGTCTGGGGACTCGGGGAGGTGATGGACTATCCCGCTGTCTTGCAAGGAAACAGGAACATGGACCGCATCCTGGAGGCGGGCGCGAAAGGCGGTCATGTAATAGACGGGCATGCGCCGCTTCTGACTGGCCGGGAGCTCAACGCGTACATCGCGTCGGGAGCCGAGGCGGACCATGAGAATTTCACGGTCGACGCGGCTCTGGAGAAGCTCCGGCTCGGCATGTATGTGAAGCTAAGGGGACCCTACGTTCTGGATGCGCGGAAGTTCGCCGACGCCCTCAGGGGCATCCCCCATCCGTACAACCTGATCCTGTGCACTGACGACTTGATGCCCGACAACCTTGCGAAACTAGGACACCTGGACTACTGCTGCAGGGCGTTCATCGAAGCCGGCATGGATCCGGTGGAAGTGGTGAGGAGCGTCACCCTGAGGCCGGCGCTGCACATGAGGATGCCTCATCTCGGCGCCATCGCGCCTGGCCGGGTGGCGGACATCCTGCTCCTGAAGGACCTGAGGAGGTTCTCCATCGACCTTGTGATAGCCAACGGGGTCCCGGTGGCCAAGGCGGGAAAGCTGCTCGTCAAGATCAGTAAGCAGAGGTTCGATGGTTCGGCGAGGGACACGATGAGACTTGGCCCGTTGAATCGGGAAGACTTTGAAGTCGCCCCGCCCGTTCAGGACGGCTCCGCTTACGTCAACACGGTCGTCTTCGGGGAATCAGGCAGGGAAGATCTTGGAGAGGCCTTCGCAGAGATGGTCCTCACTAAATTGGAGAGGACGAAGCTCGGGGTCGCAGATGGCAAGTTGTCGCTGGGGGACACGGCGCTCGTGTTCGTCTTCGAAAGGCATGGGAAGAACGGAGGGAGAGCCTTCGGATTTGTCAGAAACCTGATCAAAGAGGGAGCTTATGCGACTACGGTGGCCCACGATGCCCATAACCTCCTCGTCGTCGGCACAAACGCCGAGGACATGACGCTGGCGGCGAACCTTGTGATAAGCAGCAGAGGAGGAATCGCGGCCGTAAGGCGGCGAAAGACGCTTGCATGGATCAAGCTCCCCATCGCTGGCTTGATGTCCGACCTCCCCCTCGAAGACGTTGCGAAGGAGATGGAATCACTG